>CBINOT010000024.1:0-40568 GCA_966252355.1 uncultured Opitutus sp.
TCGAGGCGATGCTGATCGGCGCGCGTGCGCAGGCCGGCGTGAAAGTCGACGGCGCGATCGTTGAGGCGCACTTCGTCGATCAACACGGGCGGCGGCAACGCGTCGTGCTGGAGCCGGCCCGGATGGATGCCGACCACGCCTTTGTAGGTGCAAAACCACAGGTCGCCGCGACGATCTTTCCAAGTGGCCGGCTGGTAATTCGTGATCGGGGAAATGCCGAAGAGGCCTTGTTCCGGCCCGTAAGCGACGGGATTCAGCCGGGTGCCTCGCCCGGCAGCGACGGCGAGCAACTCGGCCCGCGAAAGCCGAAACAGGCCGCGCGGCGTGCCCAGCCAGAGGTTCGCGGCATCGTCCGCCACGAGGTGAAGCACGATGTCGCCCGGCAATCCATCCGCCTCGGTGAAGCGATGCACGCGCGCGCCCTCGAGCAGCAGCAGGCCCTCGGTGGTGGCGAGCCAGAGCGTGCCCGACGCGTCGGGCACGATCGCGTGAATCGTGCCTTCGCCGATGCCAAGCGTCACGGCGGAGCGCATCAGAGCGCCGTTTTCCAGCTCGTAAAGCGCGCCGCGCGCCGTGCCGAACCAGAGCCGGCCGGCTCCGTCTTCGGCGATCGACGTCACTTCCGTGCCGGTGGCGATCGCTTCCGTGACCGACTTGAAGACTCCGCCGCGGAAATATCCAAGCGCGCCGCCGCTCGCGACCCAGAGATCGCCGGACCGCGTGCAGAACAGCACGCGCACATTTCGTAGCGGCGCGTCGACGCGCCGCGGCGCTTTCGGGTCGCGCGTTGAAGTCTGAAAAACGCCGGCCGGCGAACCGAGCCAGAGATTCCCCTGCAAGTCGGCGCTGACGCAGCTGACCTGCAGCGATCCGCGATTGAAGCGGAAAGGAAAGGCCTCTTGCACTTCGCCCGTGAGGCGAATCGGGCCCGCGGCTTGTCCGGCAAACCACAGCGCCCCCGTGCTGTCCTCGCCCACGCTCGTGATCGGCGCATCGATCAGGGTGAACGCTTTCGCGCGCAGCCGGCGCAGTCCGCCGCCATCCGTGGCGAGCCAAATATTCCCCTCGCGGTCCTCGGTCACGAATTCAACCGCGGGCTCGACATCGGGCAACTGCAGGAAGCGGCGGCCGTCGTAGCGATAGACGCCCTCGCGCGAACTCGCGACCCAGAGCACGCCCGACCGATCCTCGTAGAGGTAGCGCGCGGACGCGCGTCCCACGGCCCAGGGCGCGTCCGCGACCGGGGTGAGCGTTTCATTTTCCCATTTCAACAACCCGTTGCCGAAAACCCACACGCCACCGGAACGCGCGGGCGCAACGCGATAAACGACGCCGGCGGGGGCGTTGGCGGAGACAAGTTTGCCGTCGCGGTAATACGCCAGGACGTCCGCGCCCGCGATCCAAGTCCGCTGGGCGCCGTCGGTGGCCCAGGAGAAATGCAGCATGCGGCGGCTGATGCCTGCCTCGCGTCCGAAGCGCTCGATGCGGCCGTGGTCGCAGCGGAGGAGATCGTAGCCCGCCTCGAACCACATCGCTCCGCCCGGCTCGACGTACAGCTCGAGCAGATTTTCGTTTTCGAGTTGTTTCGACAGCGGGTGACGGGAAACGACGTTGTCCTTGAGCTGATAAAGCCCGCCGCTCGCCGGCAGAAACACGATCGTGTTGTCGTCGAGGATCGCGAGATCGCGGATGTTGCGACCGCGCCGGGCCGAGTCGGTCGGCACCGGAAAGACTTTGAATTCGCGGCCGTCGAAGCGCGTGAGGCCCGCGAGCGTGGCGAGCCAGAGATAGCCGACGTGATCTTGCTGCACGCGCGTGACGACATTGTGCGGCAGGCCGTGGTCGGTGATCCAACTGCGCGAAACGTAGTCGGTTGGCGCGCTCGACGCCGGCTCGTCCGCCGCACCCTCTGCGCGCCACGCGAACGCGGCGAGCGCGCCGGCGAGGCATGCGCGCGGGGCGAGGCGAAAATAAAAATGGGGAAAGCGAAACACGTCGGCGATGCGCACGGCCGCCCTGAAAATCGGACGGAATGCGGGCAAGTGAAGCGAGGGGAAGCGGGTGGGGTGAGTTAGCCCGAAACGGCGGACGAAGGAAAGCGGCGAGCGCATGGCTAACAAGTATTGGTTATAGCGCCGACTCCGCGGGGCTGATATTCTCCAGGGGTTAACCCCCAACGACGTTGCGGCGACCCAATCCAGCGGTCGCCAGAGCGCCGTAGCTTCAAGGAATCCCCATGAAAGATCGCATTGTCACGACCCTTCGGCCGCAACGTCGGCCTGGCCTGCTCTCGCGCCTCCGGCTCGCCGGATTGGCGGCTTCGGTCCTCGTTCCCGTTTCCGCTTTCGCCGCCTTCGGGCTCACCAGCTCGACCGATTTCTACACGGTCGATACCGGCGCCGGCCTCGTGTTCAAGATTCGCCGGACCGACAACGGCGTCAGCACGCAATCGGCCGGCGACATCGCCAGCATGGTGTTCAACGGCGTCGAGTACCAAAACCAGTCGCGCGGCTCGCAGCTGAACTCGGGCTTCGACTACCTCTACAACGGCGTGTCGGCGGTGTCGGTCAGCGCCGCCGTCGTCAACACGAGCTACATCAAGGTCACGGTGCAGGCGGGGAACGTCACGCATTACTACCTGGCGCGGAGCGGCTATCCGCACATTTACATGGGCACGTATTTCACGTCGGAGCCGGACACGCTGGGCTTGTGCCGCTTCATCGCGCGTATTCCCGCGAGCGTGCTGCCGAACGGGCCGGCGCCTTCGGACATCCGCAACAACACCGGCGCGATCGAATCGAGCGACATCTTCGGGATGTCCGACGGCACGACGCGTTCGAAGCACTATTCCAACATGCGCGTCATGGACTGGTCATACATCGGCGCGACCGGCACGAATGTCGGCGTGTGGATCGTGCGCGATAACAACGAGGGCGCCTCGGGCGGCCCGTTCTATCGTTGCTTGTTGAATCAGTGCGGCAGCGATCAGGAGCTCACGTACATCGTCAATTACGGCGAGGCCCAGACCGAGGCCTACCGGCTCGGCGTGCTGAATTGCTACACGATGGTGTTCACGACCGGCGCTACGCCGGGCGCGATCGACACCTCGTGGTTCAGCAGCATGGGCCTCACGGGCTATGTCGGCGCCTCGGGTCGCGGCCGGGTAACGGCAGTCGGCATCGCGGGTCGCAACACGAGCTACGCCTATACGGTGGGTTTCTCGAACACCAAGGCGCAGTATTGGGCCGCGGCGCGCAGCACCGACGGCTACTTCAACTGCACCGGCATGTTGCCCGGGACCTACACGATGAAGATCTACAAGAACGAGCTCGCGGTGTGGAGCGGCTCGGCGACGGTCACCGCGGGCGGCACGGTCGCGATGAACACGATCACGATCACCGGGGATCCGAGCAGCGTGACGCCGATTTTCCGCATCGGCGACTGGGACGGCACGCCGAACGAGTTCCGCAATGGCACCAAAGTCACGACGATGCATCCGTCGGACGTGCGGATGAGCGCGTGGGCGCCGGGCACCTTCACCGTCGGCACCTCGAGCAATAGCAATTTCCCGGCGTATCAGTGGAAGGACATCAACGGCTCGCAAGTCGTGAAGTTCAACCTGACCTCCGCGCAGGTCGCCGATCACACGCTGCGCATCGGCATCACGACGGCGTATTCCGGCGGCCGGCCGAACATCACGGTGAACTCTTGGACGTCGGCGCTCCAAGGCGCCTCGACGCAACCGAGCACGCGCACGCTCACCATCGGCTCGTATCGCGGCAACAACACCACCTACACGTTTGCGATCCCCGCGAGCGCCTTCGTCGCCGGCACGAACACGCTGACGATCACGGTCATCAGCGGCTCCGGCGCGACCGGTTATCTCAGCGCCGGCTACTCGGTCGACTGCGTCGACCTGTACTGACGCGTCGGCGCCGACTTCGCGCGGCGCCTTTCCCTTGTCCCGCATGAACTACCTAGCGACACCCAAAGCCCGGCGGGACCCGCATGAGTCGGGCGCGGGTGTTGCGTTCCCATCCAGCGGTTGGCTTGCCGTGGTCATCGCGGCAGTCGTCGTTGGAGCGGCCGTCGCCTCGTACCGGGCGACGGCGCCGGCTATCGCGGGGGAACCCGCCTCGCGCGCACGCTTCGTACCCGTGCGCGCGACCGGTGGCGGAGCGGCGACGCTTCGCCACGCTGCGATAGCCGCCCGGCACGCGCTCGATGGCGTGCCCGCGCAGGCCGAGAGCGGGGCTGCGCCGCTCTCGGCCTTGCGCGATTGGGCGCAAGCCGAGCCTGAAGCCGCGGTCGCCTGGGCGCGCGATAGCGGTGGCGAACTGCGCGTCGCCGCGATCGTGGCCGCACTCGAAGGCGCCTCCGCTCGCCCTGCGCTGGCGCTCGCGCTCGTGCGTCAACTCATGCGCGACGATCCGGCGCATGCCGCGGATTTCGGCACCGCCCTCGTCGGCGCCTTCGTGCGCGCGGCGGATTTCGGTCCGGCGCTCGACTTGGCGCGGACCGGGCCGGTTGAGCAACGGAGCGCGTGGCTGGCCACGATTTTCGCTGCGTGGGCGGACCGCGAGCCGGGCTTCGCCCGTGACATCGCTTCCGCCCTGGGCGGCCAAGGCATCGACGACGGCACATTCAAGGCCGTCATGGAGAATTGGTCGGCGGTCGCGCCCGCGCAGGCTGCGGCCTACGCGTTGTCGCTGCCCTCCGGCCCCGCGCGCCAAACGGCGTGTGTCGTGACTTTTTCTCGCTGGGCCGCTCAAGACCCGGCGGCGTTGGCGGCGGTGTTGCCGGGCATCGCCGATCCCGCGGAGCGCGATGCCGCGGCGACCGCGTTCGTGTGCGGCACCGATGCGGCGAATCGATCGACGGCGGACGCTTTCGGGTGGGCCGAAGCGATCGCGGATCAGGCGCTGCGGCAGCGCGCGCTGGCGCACGTCTTGCAGGAGCTCGCGCAGCAGGATGCGTCCGCTGCCGTGCGCTACATCGAAAACGCGCCGCGGCTGAGCCCGGCCGACCGCGATGACTTGCTGGCTGCGATCTCCCCGCGGCCGTCGAGCCCGGACGCCTGAGCGTCGGGTTTCGTTTTTTCGTTATGACCTCCATCCCCCTGCCTTCTCAACGACGTATTGTCTCTAGCCGATGGGCGTTTGCGCTCTGCACGCTCTGGCTGAGCCTGGTGACGCCGAGCGCGCTCAAAGCCGCGTTCGGGCTTACCACCGACGCGACGTTCTACACGGTCGATACCGACGCCGGTCTCGTCTTCAAAATCCGGCGTTTCGACAACGGCTCGAGCACGCAATCTCCGGGCGATATCGCGTCGCTCGTCTACAACGGCGTCGAATACCAAGACCAATCGCGCGGGTCGCAGATCAACTCCGGCTTCGACTGGCTGTACACCGGAATTTCCGCGTCGAACGTCACGGCGGAAACGGTCGGCACCGACTACGTGAAGGTCACGGTGACCGCGGGCGACCTGACGCACTACTATATCGCGCGGCGCGGCGACACGAACATCTACATGGGCACGTATTTCACGACGCAGCCCGACGTGCACGGCCTGGTGCGCTACATCATGCGCATGCCGAGCAATCTCATCCCCGATGGACCGGTTCCTTCGGATATTCGTAATACGGCGGGCGCCATCGAGTCCGGCGACATCTTCGGCCTCGCGAACGGCGAGACGCGCTCGAAGCACTACTCGAATCATCGACAGATGGACTGGACCTATGTCGGCGCAAGCGGGCCGAACGTCGGCGTATGGATGGTCAAAGGCAACGAGGAGGGCATGTCCGGCGGCCCGTTCTATCGTTCGCTCATCGCTCAAACCGGTAGTGACCAGGAAGTGTATGCGATGATCAACTACGGCGAGGGTCAGACCGACGTGTTTCGGCCCGGCATTCTCAATCTCTACACGTTCGTCGTGAATAATGGGTCGGCGCCCGTGACGCCGGATTTGTCCTGGATGGGCGATCTTAATTTGCTCGGGTGGGTTCCGGTCAGCGCCCGCGGCGCCGTCGCCGGTACGACGAGCGGCATTCCGGCCACGAGCCAGACTGTCGTCGGCTTCTCCAACGCCACGGCCCAATATTGGGCGGTCTCGACCGGTGGCACGTACACCTGCACGGGCATGATCCCGGGCACTTACACCGCGACGCTCTACAAGGGCGAACTCGCGGTCGCCGCCGGCAGCGTGACCGTGACGGCTGGCACGACGGCGACGCTTGATCTCGTTTCCACGGAGGTCGTCGGCTCAGCGATTTTCCGGATCGGCGAATGGGACGGCGCGCCCAACGGCTTCCTCAACGCCGACAAATTCACCTGGATGCATCCGTCGGACGTCCGGATGGATTCCTGGGCGCCGGCGCCTTTCCTCGCGAACTACGATCCGGTCGGAAAGTTCCCGTCGATTGAAGCGCGCGCGGCCAACTCGCCGGTCACGGTGCAGTTCTATCTCGCACCGAACCAAATCACCGATCTGACGCTGAAGATCGGCATCACGACGGCGTACAATGGCGGTCGGCCGCAGGTGAACGTGAACAACGCTTACAACACCCCGATCATCAATCCGTCGAATCAGCCGCAAACCCGCACGTTCACGGTCGGCACATACCGCGGCAATAACACGACGTTCACCTTCACGATTCCGGCCAGCGCGCTGGTTGTCGGCTTGAATACGATGAAGATCACGCCGCTCAGCGGCTCGGCCGACGCCACGACCTGGCTGAGCGCAGGTTGGGTGTACGACGCCGTCGAACTCGACGGCCCGATCGCCACGCCCGCGATCAACTACGTCGGAGGCAATCCGCTCGTAATCAGCGGCACCGCCGAGCCGCGCCGCAGCATCACCGTCACGCTCGACGGCACGACGGTGATCGGCACCACCACGACGGATGGCTCCGGCTCGTGGACGCTCGTTTCGAGCACATCGCTCGCGAGCGGCAATCATAGCGTGTCGGCGGTGGCGGACGACGGCGCGGGCCATGCGAGTCCGACGTCAGCCGCGGCCGCCTTCAATGCGGGGATCGCCATGCCGGTGATCGCATCGGCGCAGGGCGACACGGGCACGTATGCGAGCGGTGCGACGACCTCCGATCGCGTGTTCGTGTTCAACGGCTCCGCCGGCGCGGGCAATACCGTCACGCTCACGCGCCTCGGCACGGGCACCGTCGGCAGCACCGTGGCGAATGCGAGCGGCGCTTGGTCCTTCGACTACACGAGCGTGTCGCTGCCCGACGGCGCGAACCGCTTCTACGCGACCGCGTCCAACGGCGCGGGCAATAGCGCGTCCTCGCCCGTCTTCACCTTGAATCTCGCGGGAGCGCCGCGGGTCGCCATCGCGCGCTTCAATCCGGCGACGAACGTCATCAGCACGGGCGTCACCTCGGTGGTGTTCCGCGTCACGTTCAATCACAATGTCAGCAACGTGAGCCCGGGCGCCTTTGCGCTCGGCACGTCGGGCACCGCCACGGGCACGATTGCGAGCGTGTCGGCGAGCGCCGGCAGCGAGTTCGATGTCACGGTCAACGCGCTTTCGGGCACCGGCAACCTGCGGCTCGATCTCAAGCCGAACGTCGTACTCGACGGGGCGAGCAACCCGGAAGCGGGCTTCACCGCGGGCGAATCCTATTCGCTCGTGCTCCCGACGACCGGCAACGGCACGTGGGTCCAGCCGGCGAGCGGCGGGCTGTGGAGCGACGCGCTCAACTGGCAGAACGCGGTCATCGCGGACGGCACCGCGAACAGCGCGAATTTCTCGACGCTGGATATTGCGACCGACACGACGGTACATCTCGATTCGCCCCGCTCGCTGAATAGTGCGACGTTTGCCGACACCGCGGCTTCGAGCCCGGCCAGTTGGACGGTCGACAACAATGGCAACCCCGCGAACCGGATCACGCTCGGCGGCGCGAGCCCGACGATCACCGTCGGCACGCTCGGCACCGGCGCCGTGATGACTCTCGGCGCGGGACTGGCAGGCACCAGCGGTCTCGCCAAGGCCGGCGTCGGCACCCTCGTCTTGTCCGGCCCGAGCACGCTGACGGGCGCGCTCAACGTGAATGGCGGCAATGTTCAGGTGGCGAATGGCGCCTCGCTCGCCCTTGGCAACAGCGCGGTCAACGTCGGCACAAATTGCACGCTCGAGGTCGCGGGCGGTTCATTCAGCGCCGGCGGGCTCGTCAGCGCTGCGCAAACGGTCCTCGTCAGCGGCGGCACCGCGACGCTCGGCAGCTTCCGCACGAATTCGAATTTCGGCGCGATTCTCAAAGTTACCGGCGGCACGTTGAATCTGGGCGACGTGAATCTCCAGCGCACCGCTGGCACCGCGGCCGATTTCAATAGCGGTTTCATCGTTTCCGGCGGTTCCGCGACCGTCACCACGCTGCGGGTCGGCACGCTCAATTCTTACTCGAACGTTTCGGTCGAGGGCACGGGCACGCTGACCGCCACCGGCACGGTCACGCTCGGCGTCCAGACCTCGGGCGCCCGCGGCGGCGCGTTGCGCGTGCTCGGCAACGGCACCTTCAACGCGAACGACACCGCGTACGGCCTGCTCCTTTGCCGCACGACCGGCGGCAATACGGCGAACGTCGGCGCCGCCACGTTCACCGGTGGTGTGAGCACGGTCGAAAAGATCACGCTCGGCTTCGACAACACCGTCACGGGCGGCAGCGGCACGATCACCGTGAACGGCGGCGCCTTGTATATCGGCAGCGGCGGCATCGTGAAGAACGGCACCAGCGGGATGGCAACGACGCTCAGCTTTAGCTCCGGCACCGTCGGCGCGAAGGCGAACTGGTCGACGACGCATCCGGTGACGCTGCCGACGAATGGAAATGTTGCGTTCAAGGCGGCGGACGCCGCGGGCAATCCCTGGTCGATTTCGCTCAACGGCGTCGTCAGCGGCGCGGGCGGTTTCACGAAGACGGGTGGCGGAACGCTCACGCTCGACGGCGGGGCGACGACGCACACCTATACCGGCGCGACGACGGTCAATGCGGGCACGCTCCGGGTCACGAGCACCCTGGCGACGGCGGCGAACGGCATCGCGGTCAACGCGGGAGGCACGCTCGGCGGCAACGGTATCGTCAATCGCGCGATCGCGCTCAACAACGGCGGCGTGGTGGCGCCCGACGGCGCGAGTGCGATCGCGACGCTTACCGGCACGACGCTGAGCTGGAACGGCGGCGGGACGCTGGCCTGCGATCTCGGAGCAAACGGAAGCTCCGACGTCATCGCGCTGACCGGCGCGTTCGCGAAAGGCAGCGCTGGCACCTACAACGTTGCGTTTGCGCCCGGCGCCGGTTTCGCCGCGGGCAACACCTACACGCTGGTGACATTCGCTTCGACGACGTTTGCCGATGCGAACGCGTTTTCCGCGACCGGATTGCCCGACGGGATCGGCGCGCTGTTTCAGCTGAAAGACAACCGTCTCCAGGTGCGGATTCAGGCGAAGCCGAACGTCACGAGCGCCACGCCGCCGAACGGAATGTATGGCGCCCCGTACAGCTACACGGCGACGGCCGACGACACGCCGGCGACCTTCTCCGTGGACGCGCTGCCTCCGGGTCTCACGCTCGACCCGGTGTCCGGTGTGATCTCCGGCACGCCCACGGCCGCGGGAATTTATCCTGTGACCCTCACCGTGACGAACACGGCCGGCAGCACGAGCCTGCCGTTTAGCCTCACGATCGCGAAAGCGCCCGCGTCGATCGCGCTCGGCAATCTCGCCGGCACATACACCGGCACGCCGCACGGCGTGAGCGCACTTACGTCGCCGATCGGGCTGCCTGTGACCGTTTCGTACAACGGCAGTGCCGCCTTGCCGGTGAACGCCGGTTCGTACGCGGTCGAGGCGGTCATCGCCGATCCGAATTATGCGGGCGTCGCCAACGCGTCGCTGGTGATCGCGAAAGCCGAAGCGACCGTCACGGTCACGCCTTACGCGGTGACTTACGACACCGCCGCCCATACGGCGACCGGTACTGCGACCGGCGTGCTCGGCGAAACGCTCGCCGGGCTGAACCTCGGCGGCACGACGCACACGAATGCCGGCACATACCACGACACCTGGACCTTCACGGATATCACCGGCAATTACCTCGCCGCGAACGGCGCGGTAACCGACACGATCGACGTCGCCTCGGCGACGATCGCGCTCGACGGACTGAATGCGTTTTATGATGGCACGCCGAAAGCGGTCACGACGACCACCACGCCCGCGGGCCTGACGGTCGACGTCACTTACGACGGCGTGACGACGGCGCCGACGATGCCGGGTACGTATGCAGTCGTTGCGACGATCAACGATTCGAATTACTCCGGCACGGCGTCGGGCACGTTGAACATTCGTACCACGGCGTTGGTTCGCCACGCGCCGGCGTTGCACGGCGAGATCGACGGCTCGGTGCAGGTCTTGTCCGCCCAGAACATGATGCTCAATGGTTCCGATCTTGTGTCCGGCGATCTATTGGTCCCCGGCTCGCCCGCGGTACGATTGAACGGCGCTGCGACCCTCGGTGGAACGCAGGACAGCGACGGCGCGCAAACACCGGCGAATTACACCGTGACGCTGAACGGCGCGGCAATGCTGCGTTACCTCGTGCGTCGCGTGGACGCGATCGCGATGCCCACGGCGACGGCGGCACAGGCGGCGACCGGTACGCGCGACGTGACGCTCCTGACCGCCACGGATAACCCCGGCGATGTCGCCACGATTCGCAATCTGACCGTGGCCGGTTCGGCGGGTGACGTCGCGTTGCCGGCTGGCACGTACGGACAATTGACGGTGACGGGCGGCAACGCATTGGTGCTTGGTCACGCCGGCGCGGCCGCGCCGGACGTTTATTACGTGCGAGGGCTGACCGTGAACACGGGCGCCGTGAAGCTGGCGGGCCCAGTCGTGCTCGTGGTCGCGACGAACGCGACGTTGAACGACGGGTCGCAGGCCGGCGCGGCCGCGCATCCCGAGTGGTTGAGCGTGGAGTTGCCGAATGGCGGCGTGACGCTCAACGGCAGCGTCGCCGTCTATGGCCACGTGTTGGCCCCGAACGGAACCGTGACGCTCAACGGCGACGCGAGCCTCCGCGGCAGCGTGGCGTCGGATCGGCTGACCCTGAATGGCGCCGCGACGCTTGCGACCGCGCCGTAATCGCTTGGCGTAAGAGTAGTGTCAAAGCCCCGCGCCCGAAAAGGCGCGGGGCTTTTTGTACGGCGGCTCCTACATATCGATCCACACCGCGCCTTTGGCCCCCTCTTGAGAGGGGCGCAACGCGACAGCGGCTTGATGTAGCTGGCCTCCTAGAGGCCGGCCCGTGGGCGGCCGGGGTCGAGGACCCTCAGCTACAACCGATCGAGCCTCACGACACGGGCAAGATGTCCGTGCTACATTAGCAAGCGATAAGGTCCGATAGGCCTCATCGTCTTTATCGATTAACCTGTCGGACGCGCGGGCGGGTATGCTCACCCCGCTCACCATGAAATCGAAATTCCTTTCCCCACGTTTTATCGCCAGCGCATTGATTCCCGTCGCGCTTGGTGTCGGCATCGTCGTCCTGCGGGGCGACGGCCATCCCTTTCGTCCGGTCGAACCGCTGCCGGCCGCGAAATTCGTCGACATGCATTGTCACGCCGCCGGCATCGGCGCGGGTGGCAGCGGCTGCTTCTTGTCCGCCGAGCTCAACGACAGCTTCAAACTCTCGTTTTATCTGCGCGGGTTCGGCGTCACGGAGGCGGAGTTGCGGGAGCACGGGGACGCGCTGGTGATCGATCGGTTGTCCGAGCGAATCGCCGCGAGTCGAAATATCAGCCACGGCGTGGTGCTCGCGTTGGACGGCGCGGTCGACGAGCGCGGGGAGCTGGATCGCGCGCGCACGGAAATGTACGTGCCGAACGAGTTTGTCGCGGCGGAAGTCGCGAAGCACTCCAATCTGCTTTTCGGGGCGAGCGTGAATCCGTACCGCCGCGATGCGATCGAGCGGCTCGAATGGGCGAAGGCGCACGGCGCGGTGCTCGTGAAGTGGCTGCCTTCGATCCAGCACATCGATCCGTCGGACGCGCGACTCGTTCCGTTCTACGCGAAGCTGGTCGAGTTGCAGCTGCCGTTGCTGACGCACACGGGTAGCGAGCATTCGTTCACGCGAGCGGAAGATGCGCTGTGCGATCCCGAGCGGCTGCGGCTGCCGCTGGCGCAAGGCGTCACGATCATCGCGGCGCACGCCGCAACCGTCGGACGTTACGAGGGCGAGCCCGCGCTCGATCGGCTGGGCCGGCTCATGAAGACATATCCGAATCTTTATGCCGACGTGTCCTCGCTCACGCAGATCAACAAGCACAGCCATCTCGGTCGCGTTTTGGATCGGCCCGAAATGCGGGACCGGCTGGTTTACGGCACGGATTATCCGCTGATCAATATCCGGCCGCTCGTGACGCCGTGGTATTACCCGTTTCGGCTCTCGTGGGCGCAGCGGCGGACGATGAGCGGGTACGACAATGCGTGGGACCGCGATGTCGCCTTGAAACAAGCCCTCGGTTTGCCGGCGGATGTGTGGACGCGGGCGGAACACGTGTTGCAGGTGAAGGAGACGAAGAGTTGATCGCGGTAGGGCCGGCCCGGAGTGTCGGGCCCCGCCTTTGCGACGCCGTCATCGTAGCTGGCCTCCGCGAGGCCGGCCTGGATCGTGCGTTTTAAGCCGGGCTCACGGAGCCCAGCTACAACGGAGCCGATCCGCGACCACGTCGCACTCCTCCGCGATTTTGCGGTCGGTCCGCGCATGGCTCGCGCCGTCCGAAAAACGAGAAAACCGCCGGCCCCGAAGGCGCCGGCGATCGCCTTCACACATGTCGACAAGGTCTTCTTTCCGAAGACCCGGTTCACGAAAGGCGACGTCATCCGGTACTATCTCGAAGTCGCGCGCTGGCTGCTGCCGCATTTCGCGGAGCGTCCGGTCACGTTGAAGCGCTTTCCCGATGGCATCCGCGGCCAGTTTTTCTACGAGAAGGATGCGCCGGGTTACACGCCCGAGTGGGTGCCCACGTTTCCGGTGCCGCGCCGCGAAGGCGGCGAGCCGATTCGCTACGTCCTCATCAACGACGCGCGCGTGCTCGGCTGGTGCGCGAACCTCGGCACGATCGAGCTGCATCCGTTTTTGCATCGCGCGCCGGCGATCGAGTCGCCGACCGCCATCGCATTCGATCTCGATCCCGGCGAGGGCGCGGATCTGCGTGACTGCGCGGAGGTGGCGCTGCTCGTAAAACGCGTGCTCGACGGGCTGAAGCTGAAGGCGTTTCCGAAGGTATCCGGTTCGAAAGGACTGCAGATCTACGTGCCGTTGAATACGCCGATGCATTACGAGGCGACGCAGACCTTTGCCAAAACCGTCGCCGAACTGCTGCACCGCGAGCATCCGGACCGGATCGTGAGCGAGATGGCGAAGGCCGTGCGCCGTGGCCGCGTGTTCATCGATTGGAGTCAAAATAGCGATTTCAAGACGACGGTCGGCGTGTATTCGCTGCGGGCGAAGCGCGAGGAGCCATTCGTCTCGATGCCTGTGACCTGGGACGAGGTGGAAGCGGCGAAGACGAAACGCGGGGCGGAGGCGCTGAATTTTTCGCCTCAAGCTGCGCTCCGGCGGCTGGCGAAGCGCGGTGATCTCTTCGCGCCCGTTCTCCGGTTGAAGCAGAAATTGCCGGCGGCATTCGCCGCGCTCACGCCCGCCCCGCGGAGACGTCGACCGCGGGCTTTGGATGCGTACGCGGCAAAGCGGAATTTCAACGTGACGCCCGAGCCGGCGGCAGTACCGCGGCGTAGCGCGCAAGGCAGTCGGCGCCGCTTCGTGATCCAGAAACACGCGGCGTCGCATCTGCATTACGATTTTCGGCTCGAGATGAGCGAGACGTTGAAATCGTGGGCCGTGCCGAAAGGCCTGCCGTATCAGCTCGCCGATCGCCGGTCGGCGTTTGCGACGGAGGATCATCCGCTGGATTACATTCACTTCGAAGGCATCATTCCGGCCGGCCAGTATGGCGGCGGCACGGTGATGGTGTGGGATCTCGGCACCTACGATATCGTCGAAGGCAATTACTGGAAGGGTTACCTGCGGCTTCATCTGCGCGGCAAGAAACTGAAAGGCGAGTGGACCTTGAACCGCGTGGAGGAGCGCGACGGCAAAGCTCGCTGGCTCATCACTAAATCCGGTGCGCCGATGAAGCCGATCTCCACACACCGCGATGACCAATCCGCCGTCACGCGCCGTTCGATGGCCGAGATTGCCGCCGCGCGCGATGCCGTGTGGGAGAGCAATCGCGAGTAAGGGCATTGGGCCACAGGGCGCATAGAGCTCCGACACGGAGTTCACAGAGCCAATCCCTCATTTCCGCCAACCGCGTTTCGTAACCGATCGCCGCTAAGCGAACGCCCACCTTGGGGCCTCCTGCTTGCCTCTGTGTCGGAGCTCTGTGCCAACTGCCTTGGTTCGGGCGGTGATGCAGTCCCGGCGCTGCATGGCCTGCGCGAAACGCAGACCCATGGTCTACGCCTCGGTCAGAACATCGAAAACGCCTTGGCGCTTTCGAGGACGACCCAGGTGCAACCGCCGGCGAGGCCGAGCTTGAAGGCGATGCGCATCAGCTTGCGGCCGCGCAACATCGTGTCGTGCCGGTCCGTATTCAGCATCTTGCGATTCGAGCTCGTCATGAAGCTGACGAAGCGCGGATCGCGAAAACGACCTCTGGGATCACGACGCAGTCCGAAACGGACCGCCGGGCGATGACAGAGATTGAGCAATACGCGAAACACACCGGACCTTTCGGCACTTTGGGGTGGTTTTTTCAAGACGAAACCCGCTAGCGTTTACGTTTAACGTCTTTTTACGCGCAGGTTATGCACCACTTCCACTACTCCGGGCCCGATCTTCATTGTGAATCCGTCGACCTCGCGGCCGTCGCCAAGCTCTATGGCACGCCGACGTACGTCTACAGCGCGACGACGATGGAAGATAACTACCGCCGGCTCCAACAAGGTTTGGCGGGGCTCGATGTGCAGCTCTGCTACGCGATGAAGGCCAATTCCAATTTGGCCGTGCTGCGCAACTTCTCGAATCTCGGGGCGGCCTTCGACCTCGTGAGCGGCGGCGAAATTCGCCGGGTGCTGGCGGCGGGCGGCAATGTGCGCAGCAGCGTGTTCGCGGGCGTCGGCAAGACGGAGGCGGAGATCAAGCTCGCGCTTCAAAACGGCATCTTTTCGTTCCACGTCGAGAGCGAGCCCGAGCTGGCGCGGATCAATCACGTCGCCGGCACGCTCGGGGTGAAGGCGCCGATCGCGATCCGCGTGAATCCGGACGTCGACGCGCATACGCATGCGAAGATCACGACGGGCAAGAGCGACAACAAGTTTGGCATCCCGCTCAAATACGCCGCCGCCGCTTACGAGGCCGCCGCGAAGTACCCGAACATCCTGATCAAGGGCGTGCAGATGCACATCGGCTCGCAACTGACGTCGGTGACGCCGTACGTCGAGGCGGTCGAGAAGGTCGCGCCGTTTGCCGCCGAGCTGAAGGCGAAGTACGGCATCACGTATTTCTCGATCGGCGGCGGAATGGGCATCGTTTACCGCGATGCGCTCGCGAGCGGGCAGCAAGCGTGGTGGGAGGCGCAGCCGGCCGACAAGCGCCCGCTCACGCCGGAGACCTACGGCGCCGCGCTGGTGCCGTTGTTGAAGCCGCTGGGGCTCAAAATTCTGCTCGAACACGGCCGCTTCATGGTCGGCAACGCCGGCGTGTTGCTCGCGCGCGTCGAGCATCTGAAGCGGGGGGCCGGAAAGAACTTTCTCATCGTCGATGCGGCGATGAACGATCTCGTGCGCCCCGCGATGTACGAGAGCTACCACGAAATCGTCCCGCTGCATCGCGATTCGTCGCGCCGCGCGCTCGTCGCCGACGTTGTCGGCCCGATCTGCGAAAGCGGCGATTGTTTCGCGAAGGACCGCCAGCTGCAGGAAGTGGGCGAGGGCGAACTCATTGCCTTCATGAGCGCGGGGGCGTACGGCCACGCGATGGCGAGCCGGTACAACACGCGTTCGCTTGCGGCGGAGGTGCTGGTCAAAGGCAGCGCCTTCGAGCTGGTGAATGCGCGGGAGACGTTCGAGCAAATCGTCGCCGGCGAAAAGATCCCCGCGTTTCTCAAGTAAACGCGTCCGCTCTCGCATGAATTTCGTCGTCGTCGGCGCCGGCGCTTGGGGCACGGGCTTTGCCCTGCATCTGGCGCGCGCCGGCCACGCCGTGACGCTCGTGCCCCGCCGGGCGGAGCCAGCGGCGGAGATGAATGCGAAACGCGAGAACGTCGAGTATCTGCCCGGCGTGCCGCTGCCGAGCGACGTCGTCATCTCGGCCGATCTCGCGGCGGCGCTGCGCGACGCCGAGGTCGCGCTGCTGGCGTGCCCGGCGCAAGCGTTGGGGGAGACGAGCATGCGTGTGCGGTCCGCCCAGGGGAGGCAGTCGAAGGTCCGATTGGTGCTAAGCCTCGCGAAAGGCCTCGAAGTTCGCACTCACCGCCGGCCGTCCGAAGTCATCGCGCAGGTGCTGCCCCAGACGGCCGTCGGCTCGTTGACGGGTCCGACGAACGCGCTCGGGGTCGCGCGCGCCGATCCGTCGGCGATGGTTTTGGCGGCAAGCGGACCGCTCGAGACGCTCGAGTCCGTCCAGGCGGCGATCAGCGGTCCGACGCTGCGCGTCTACACGAGCTCGGATGTGGCGGGCGTGGAGTTTGGCGGCTGCTTGAAGAACATTTACGCCATCGCGGCCGGTTGCTGCGACGGCCTGCGCCTCGGCGACAACACCAAGGCGGCGCTGCTCACCCGGGCGCTGACCGAAATGGTGCGCGTCGGCGTCTCGCTCGGCGCGCGCGCGGAAACGTTTTACGGCCTGAGCGGTTTCGGCGATCTCGTGGCGACGTGCTACGGGAGCTGGAGCCGCAATCGCGAGTTCGGGCAGAAGCTCGGCGAGGGCAAGCCGATCGCCCAGCTGCTCGCGGGGCGCAAGACCGTCGTCGAAGGCCACAAGACGACCGAAGCGTTCACGAGCTTGTGCGACGATCGCGGCATCGAGGCCCCGATCTTGCGCGAGGTGCACGCGATTCTAGCCGAGGGCAAAAAGCCCGCCGAGGCGCTCGCGGCGTTGATGTCCCGCGAGCTCAAGGCGGAGCACGGCGAGTAAAGGGCAGGCCTGCGGGAAGGGCGTGAGTCGGTGGCTCGCGGCAAAGCGGCAAATGAGATAATACGACAAATTTGTCGAATTACGTCGGGTAATTAGACAAATTCGTCTAGTTATCGCCTCGCCGAGGAAAGAAGATGAGGTCGGGCCCGATCTCCGAGCGAACCGCTCAGGGTGTTCGATCAGGTGTACGGCCCGCCCGAAGGTCGGGCCTTGCCTGACCGATCTACGCTCCTCAATGCGCCGCGTCGGCCGCGTGCTCCTGGATGTACTCCTGCTTGAGCCCGAGCTTTTCGGGGGCGTGGAGCACGAGCATCTTCATGCGGATGTCGTTGGGGATGTCGCGGGAGGTCAGTTTCGACACGATCACCATCAGCGCGATGGCGAGCGGCACGGTCCAGATGGCGGGTTGCTCGCACAGGATCCGGAGCAGCGGATGCGCGGCCCAGAACTTATTGAGCGGCGCAAACCCGGCGAAGACTTTCCCCATCGGTCCCTTGTCGAGCGCGAGCGTCGCGAGATTCGTCAGGGCGGCCGCGGTCAACGCGCACAGCCCGCCCGTCAGCATGCCCGTCGCCGCGCCCTTCATCGTCGTGCCGCGCCACCACACGCTCATGAAGAGCAGTGGGAAGTAACTGGCGGCGGCGATGGCGAAGGCTTGGCCGACCATGAAGTTGATTTCCAACTGCTCGACGAAGCAGCCGAGCCCGATCGCGACCGCGCCGACCAGGACGGCTGCGATCTTGAAGACGAAGAGGCGCTCCGCGGGCGTCGCTTTCGGGCGCAGCATGCGGCCGTAGACGTCGTGCGCGAGCGCGCCGGTCATCGAGACCAGGAGTCCGCTGAACGTGCTCATGAACGCCGCGAACGCGCCGGCGCACGTGATGCCGCTGAGGATCGAGCCCAACACGCCCAGGCGTCCGCTCAGCAGCGTGGGCAGCTCGAGCACGACTTTGTCGGTGCCTTTGGCGCCGGCGCCTGTGTACAGCTCGGGCATCAGGTTGCGGCCGATCACGCCGAAGACCGGCGGGAAGACATAGAAAATGCCGATCAGAATCATCACCCACATGGTAGTGCGCTTCGCCGCGACGCCGTCGGGATTCGTGTAGAATCGTACGAGGATGTGAGGCAGACCGGCGGTCCCGCAGACCAGCGCGATGATGAGCGAGTAGGTGTAGAGGAGAGAATACGGCTTCTGGTGCTCGGCGAGGTACGACGCCCGTTCCTCGGGCGGCAGCGCGTTGGCCGCCGCCGTGACGGCCTTGGTCGTCAACGGCCCGAACGGTGCGATCCACGAGGTGTCCTTCGGCGCTTTTTCGACAAGCGGCTTGCGCTCGACCGTCGTCGTTTGCACGGCGGATTCCGCCGGGGCTTGGTTGGCGCCGACATGGTTGCTGTAGAAGCCGAAGACGGCCATCAGCACGAAGACCGGCACGCTGATCGCGAACATCTTCGCCCAGTACTGGAACGCCTGCACGAGGGTGATGCCCTTCATGCCGCCGAGCGCGACGTTGAACGTGATGACTGCGCCGACGAGCAGCACGCCGGCCCAGTAAGGCATGCCGGGGAAAATGTAGGCGAGCGTCACGCCGGCGCCCTTCATCTGCGGCATCGTGTAGAAGAAGCCGATGAAGAGCACGAAGCAGACGGCGATCTTGCGGAACAGCGGGGAGTCGAACCGGCCTTCCGCGAAGTCCGGAATCGTATACGCGCCGAAGCGCCGCAGCGGACCCGCGATGAACAGCAGGAGGAACAGGTATCCGCAGGCGTAGCACACGGGGTACCAGAGCGCGTCGTAGCCGCTCGACATCACCATGCCGGCGACGCCCATGAACGAGGCGGCGGAAAGGTACTCGCCGGAAATGGCGGAGGCGTTCCAACCGACGGAGACCGAACGGCCGGCGACGAAGAAGTCGCTCGCCGTTTTCGATTTCTTCGCCGACCAGAAACCCATCCCGATCGTGACCACGACGGTGATGAACGAGAACGCGAAGATCCACGGATCGACGCCGCCGAGAAATGCCAGCGTTGCGGCGGGGCTCATCGTCCGGCCTTTCCGTCACGCACCTGCGCGACTTCGTCCTCTTCCAGGGCGATGGAGCGTTTGATGAACACCCACGAGATGATCCACACGAAGGGGAAAAACAGCACGCCGAGCACCAGCCAGCTCAGCGTGAAACCGCCAACGCGCGTCGCCATGAGGCCGGGCGCGAAATAGTTCAGCAGCGGCAGCCCGACGAGGGCGATGAGGAACGTCGCGGCGCACGCGATCGAGAGTCCGAGTTGACGGCGCATGAGGTAGCGTAGAAACGACTCGCTATGCACCACGTCGTCATGACCAGAAGTGGGGATGGGCATTGTGGGTGGGGAACTCGCTAGATTGGGAGCGCCCCATCCGGGCGCAAGTCTCGGGAATAGTTACCTACTGCCGGGCGTCTGGCAGTGGCTCGCGCCGCTTTCGGCGGCGCCGACGTTTCGCCGAGGGGGTGGGCGGGCGCGCATCGCGCGCATCCGCTTTTTTTGTTCTGAGGCATAACGGACTCTCCACGTGAGTGACGTATTCAGAGGGCGCTGCACAAACCGTGCGCTTACCTCGGCAACGGATGCGCAGTCATGGCGAGGCCTTTCCGGCATAGTCGGTCCGCCTCGGTGCGAACCGTATTTACATCCAGCGAACCTCAACCCTCCTCGAATATGATCTCTCGTCCTCGATGGACTAAGTCGACCCTGCTAATTGGAGGCGCAGCTGCATGGGGGCTGCTGCTGATCTCCTGTACAGTCGTCGACCGAACGGTTGTCGCGCCGCCGCAAATCGCGGGTGCGACCTTCGTCGGCACCAAAGAATGCACGCAGTGCCACGAAGACCAGACCGGTCATTTCGCCACGGCCACGCATGCCAAGCTCGCGATCGCGGACGCCAAGGTCGGTAACACCGGCTGCGAAGCGTGCCACGGCCCGGGCAGCCTCCACGTGAAGGCGGGCGGCGGAAAGGGCACGATCGTGAATCCGCGGAAGTCGCCCGAGGCGTGCTTCCAATGTCACTTGGACAAGCGCGCCGAGTTCGCTTTGCCGAACGCGCACCAAGTCATGAGCGGCAAGATGAGCTGCGGCGACTGCCACGACCCGCACGAGGGCAATGCCATCAAGGGCGCCGGCGCCGCCACGCTCGAGAGCGAGAACGAGACCTGCACGAAGTGCCACACGGCGCAAAAGGGTCCGTTCGTGTTCAAGCACAACGCGCTCAAGGAAGGCTGCACCGCCTGCCACTCGCCGCACGGTTCCGTGAATCAGAAGATGCTCGTCGCCCGCGACGCGAATCTCTGCCTGCGCTGCCACTTCCAGACGCCGAGCCCGGTGAATACCTTGATGGTGGGCGGCGAAGATCACCGCTCGCGCCTCCAAAACGGCACGTGCTGGGGCCAAGGCTGCCATGAGGCGGTGCACGGCTCCAATACCAGCAAGCCCCTGCGTTACTAATCTCGCACCCAGGAAAAGAGATGAAACCGAATCAATTTTCTGTCTGCCGCGCGACCGCTGTTTTCGCCAGTGCGATCGCGGTGCTCGCGGTCGCTCGCGCCGCCAACGCGGATGCGTTTCCCACCTACGATGCCAATTATATCAAGCTCTCGGCGGGCGGCTCCTCCGTGAGCGGCAGCAGCGCGGCCTTGCAGGCGCGCACGCAGCACGCCAAGAGCGGGACGGCTGGCATCGAGGACTTCAATTACACCTACGATCTCTCGAAGGAGACCAATCTCCAGGTCGACGGCAAAGCGATGCCGGGCGATGAGGACTATCTGCTGAAGTTCCTCGTCACGAAAAACGAGCTCGGCTCGTTCGAGGCGGGGTACAAGCGCTTCCGCACCTTCTATGACGGTGCCGGCGGCTTCTTCCCCTCGAACAACCAATTCCTGCCGATCTTCCAGCGCTCGCTCTTCGTCGACCGCGGATCGTTCTTCGTCAACGCCACGCTGGCGATGCCGAAAGCCCCGGTGTTCACGTTCAAGTACTCGAACGACACGCGCACGGGGACGAAGGACACGACGATCTGGGGCGACAGCGATCTCACCGGCATCCCGATCCTCGTGGGCACCGGCGCCGTCAACCCGGTCTCCGCGAATCGCAAGATGCTGCCCGCGTTCATCAAATTGAACGAGCGTCAGGAGCGCTGGGAAGCGACGATGCGGCACACGGTCGCGAACACGACCGCCGTCGTCTCGCTGGGTGGCGATCGCATCAATAATCACGACTTGCGCTCGATCGATCGCTATGTCGGCGAATTCAAGCTGTTTCCCTACTACGTCTTCTCGTCGCCGACGGCGGTGGCGAACAACTCGACGCAGAATCCGAATCACGGCGAAGACATCCAGGGCGTGAAAGAGCATGGCTACACGCTCGGCGCGCGGATCGAAACCGTCGTCAACGACAAGGTCACCGTGTTTGCCGGGGTGAACTACCACAATCTCAAGCAGACCACGGAGGCGTCGCGTTTGATCTACTACATCACCAACACGGGGGCGGGGATTAAGTCGCTCGTCGGCGGTTTCGCCGTGGCCGAGCCCACTGCGAGCCCGCGCATCGCTTCCGCTACCCGGCCGCCGTATTCGTACACCGCTAGCGGCGACATCAAGCAGGACATCCTTTCGGCTAACATCGGCGTGCAAACGAAACCGCTGCCGAGTCTCGGGATCGACTTCGCGCTCAAGGCCGAAACCGACAAGAATTCCGGCCTGGTCGTGGCGAATTACTACAACACCGGCGTGCAACAAACGACCGGCGTCGTGACGGCGCTGCCGCCCTATGTGGCGCCGCAGAGCTTCGACAATAGCGAGAAACCTTGGACGCCTGCGATCGACGTGCGCTACACCGGCATTCGCACGATGGCGTTGTACGGCTCTTGGGAATACCGCTCGGTCACGCAGGACGAGAAGACCTCATACAATATGTTCGGCGTGAGCACGAGCGGCACCACGCCGGCCGCGGTCATCACGACACCGGCGGGCCCGACGTTGACCAACGATCACGTGAAGGAGAAGCACTCGAATATCAGCGTCGGCACGAACTGGACGCCGGCCGGTCCGTTCAGCCTCCGCGCGGAAGTCTTCTCGAAGGATCACGAGAATCGTTTCGAAGGATACGGACCGAGCGCGGGCGCCTTCTACATTCTCGATTACGACATCTATGGCACGAAGCTCACCGGCACGATCAAACCGCACCCCGCCGTCGGTTTCACCGTCCGCTATGTTGCTCAGCGTGGCAAGGCGTCTTCGGTTGAAGACGGTTACGCGAAGGGCGATACCAACGACGCGCGGCGTCAATCGCTGTCGGGCACGATCGATTTCAATCCCAGCAAGAATGTCTACGCCCAGGTCAACGGGTCCGTCGTGTACGACAATGTCATCACCTCGTATCCCTATATCACTGGCACGGCGAAGGACGTCCTGCGCAATGCGGAGAACAATTATTCGAACGGCGACGTCACGATCGGTTGCGCTTTGGATGCGTCGACGGACGTTCAGTTGCTCGGCACGTATTATCGCGCCAACAACTACGACGGCGCCCAAGCCTTCGCGACCATCCCCTACGGGGCGAGCGCCCAGGAGTACACGGCCGCCGTGGGCTTCAAGTACAAGCTCGACGTGAAAACGGTCGTGAGCGGCAAGGTCGGTTACATGGATCGCCAAGACGACACCAGTGGCGGATACAAAAACTTCCGCGGGCCTATGGCGTACGTCTCCGTGCAGCGCGCCTTCTAATCGGATTTGGTTACCCCCAAAAATGCCGGCCGTGTGGCTTGTGGGGCCCGCGGCCGGTTCACTTTAGATAGTCCAAGCGCCGCTCGTTAATGCGAGCGGCGCTTGTCATTTCCGGTCGAGCTGCACTCGGCCGAAACGATTCTGACGAACCACGAATAGACACGCCCGAGACGATTAAAAACGCGTTCGTTCGCGCTCGCGCTTGGATCGCGCCGGGGTCGTCAAAGTATCCTGTGCGAGACACTCGGTTGGCTTCCTATAACTGAGTAAATCCTCGTCGATTCGCGGTCGTTGCCGGCGTGAGTCCGGCTCACGGCAACCCGTGCCCAACTTTGGTCAACGCATGCGAGGACGACGCGGCGCCATATGACTATGCTGGGCCGAGCGGCTAACCCGCTCGCCTATGGCTACACCAGCGGTCGTTTCAAAAGGGCCGGGATGCGTTCGAATCCAGCACCGGCCGAATGTTTTCTTCGGTGGCTTTGCCGTGCTCCTGCTGCTCGCGGTCTTCGCGTACGGCGCGGACCCTGCCGTCGACAAACCGAAAGCGCCCGCCCCGAATTCGAGCGCAAGCTGTTTGGAATGCCACAGCGACGCGACGCTTTCGTTGCGGCGAGACGGCCGCAAAATCTCTCTATACGTGGACGACAAGATCGTCATTCGGTCCGCCCACGCTTCGCTCGAATGCGTCGACTGCCACGAGAAATTCGACGGCGAGGCGACGCCTCACCGCAGCCCGATGGTCGCGGTCGATTGCACGAGTTGTCATGAGGCGACCGCCGCCAAGCACGCGTTTCACCCGCGCTTGGCCGACGCGGCGGCGAAGGGAAAGGACACGTCGTGCACCGAGTGCCATGGCACGCACGCCGTCGCGGCCACCAAATCGCCCGCCTTTCCCTTTTTCGACGGAGCTCAGCTCGAGTCCTGCGGAAAATGTCACACGAAGGCCCGAGATCATTTCATCGCCTCGGCGCACGGTCACGCTCTGGCGGCGAAAGAGCAGAACGCGCCGGATTGCCTGACCTGCCACCGAAGCCCAGTCGTGCCGCACGCGCCCGCGAAGGCCTCGTTCGAGCAGAAACTCGCCCAAACGAAGCAATGCGAGTCCTGCCACGTCGGTAAACCCAATGTCGCGAGCCAGGCGGTGCGCGGCACGAAGTTCGTCACGTCCTTCGAAAAAAGCGTCCACGGCGCCGCCCTGCAAAAAGGCGAGGCCGGCGCGGCGAACTGCGTCGATTGCCACGGCGCCCATGACATGAACCGCGCGATGGCCGCCAACGCGCGGTTGAACAAGCTGCATGTCGCGGAGACCTGCGCGCAATGCCACCGGGATCCCGCGCGAGACTTCGACGGCAGCGTCCACGCCGCGGCGCTGAAAAAGGGCAACGTCGATTCGGCGACCTGCACGGATTGCCACGGCGAGCACGACATCCTGGCGCGGAAAGACCCGCGCTCGCCGGTGCATGCCGCCAACGTCGCGCAACAGGTCTGCGCCAATTGTCATGCGTCGCTCAAGCTCACGAAAAAATACGGCATCGCGTCGCATACCTTCGCGACCTTCGCGGATAGCTATCACGGCCTCGCGGTGCGCGGCGGGTCGGTCGAAGTCGTCAATTGCGCCAGCTGCCATAGCTCGCACGGGATCAAGTCGCAGCACGATCCGACATCGACGATCAGCAAAGAGAATCTCGTCCAGACCTGCGGGCGCTGTCATCCCGGCGCGAACACGCGGTTCACCGTCGGCAAGGTCCATGTGAGCCCGGAAGCCGCGGACGGTCGCGGCGGCAACGATCCCGTGCTGTACGTGATCTCTACGCTCTACGTGCTGCTCATCGTCGTCGTCGTGGGCGGCATGTTCGTGCACAATCTGCTCGATTTCGTGAAGAAGATCCGGCGGAAGCTCGCGATCCAGAAAGGCCTGATCGAGGAAGAACACGTCGCGCATCGGCTTTATCTGCGCATGACGGCGCACGAACGCGTGCAGCATGCGCTCCTCGTGCTCAGCTTTGTCGCGCTGGTCGTCACGGGCTTCATGCTGCGCTACCCGGAGGCGTGGTGGGTCGTCGCCATCCGCAACACGAGCAATCGCGCCTTCGAATGGCGCGGCTGGGCGCATCGCATCGCCGGCGTCGCCATGCTCGCGGGCGGCGCTTGGCATGTGTGGTACCTCGCGTTCACGCGATCGGGGCGCTCCTTGCTCCGTGACTTGCTGCCGAAGTGGCGCGACGTGACCGATCCTTGGGGCGTGCTGAAATATAACCTGGGACTGGCGCCGCAACGGCCGGCGTTCGGCCGCTTCAGCTACATCGAGAAAGCGGAGTACTGGGCTCTCGTCTGGGGGACGCTGCTGATGGGCGCGACCGGAGCGATTCTGTGGTTTGAGAACACCTCGATGGGTCTGTTCACGAAGCTCGGCTTCGATGTCGCGCGCACCGTGCATTTCTACGAAGCGATTCTCGCGACGCTCGCGATCGTCGTCTGGCATTTCTATTTCGTGATCTTCAATCCGGATATTTATCCGATGAATCTCGCGTGGCTAACGGGCCGGATGTCGGAAAAGGAAATGCTGGAGGAGCATCCGCTCGAACTGGCGCGATTGAAGGCCGACGAAGCGAAAAAC
This sequence comes from uncultured Opitutus sp., assembly GCA_966252355.1. Classification (GTDB taxonomy): domain Bacteria; phylum Verrucomicrobiota; class Verrucomicrobiia; order Opitutales; family Opitutaceae; genus ER46. Next base: position 25,590 of record CBINOT010000024.1, read on the forward strand.
GCGGCGCCGCCGCCGGCGACGCAGAAGCCGGATTCGTGAGGTGGAGCGCGATGTCCCCCTCGCGCTTCGCTCGACGGACATCCGGCTCCGTCCGATTGCCATCTCCGGATTGCGCTCCGGCGCAAAGTTCGAACGTTGGAGCGCTTCGTCATGTCGTCCGAACGTCCTCCACCGCTGCTTTACGAGTCGCACTGTCACACCCCGCTCTGCAAACACGCCATGGGTTTACCGGCCGAATACGTGCAAGCGGCGGCCCGGCGCGGATTTCGCGGCATCATCTTCACCGATCATTGCCCGTTGCCGGGCGGCGTCTCTTCCGCGCTGCGCATGGCGCCCGAACAATTCGACGAGTACGTGGAGTTGATCGCGCGCGTGCGCGAGAATTTCGCCGGCCAGATGGATGTCCGGCTGGGGCTCGAAAGCGATTACTACCCGGGCGTCGAATCGTGGATCGAAGCGCTGCACGCGCGCGCCGCATTGCACTACGTGCTTGGTTCGGTGCATCCGCATATCGCGGACTACCGTGCGAGTTATTTTCGCGGCGATTGGTTCGAGTACCAAAAGGCGTACTTCGAGCATTTGGCGCAGTGCGCCGAGACCGGACTTTACGACTGCCTCGCGCATCCCGACCTGATCAAGAATGAGCGGCCGGCGGAGTGGATCTTCGCCCGCATCGAGCCGACGATCGAACGCGTGCTCGATCGCATCGCCAAGACGGGCGTCGCAATGGAGCTCAATACCTCGGGGGTGAACAAGTCGCTGCCGGAAATGAACCCAGGTCTTGCCATGCTGCAGCTGATGCGAGCGCGCGGAATTCCCGTGGTGCTCGGCGCCGATGCGCACCGTCCCGAGCGGGTGGGTGACGGTTACGAAACGGCGCTGCGCATGCTCCAATCGGTCGGTTACACCGAGGTGAATTACTTTCTCGAGCGGAAGCGCCACTCGATCGCCATCGCCGACGCGCTCGCGTCGCTCGCGCGATAAGCTTGCTGTAGGGCGGGTTCTCCGAACCCCGCCATACCGCTGGCGTGCCCGTAGACACACCAGCGTTGCTCTGCAGGAGAGCGTTCGAACCGCGACGGCTGGGTACGGAGACCCGCCCTACAGCGATCCGGTGCGTTTGAGCTCAGTGCCCGAGTCGCGAGAGCATGGCGTAGACAATCAGCACGAGCAGAATCAGGCCGGTGCCGAAGAAGATAAATCCGAACGTCTTTGCGATGTTCTTCCGGCCCTCCCAGTCGTCGGCCTTGACCCGATAGAGATCGAGTTTTCCGAGCGCGACCAAGCGGTCGTACCAGCGCTTCCGTTCGTGCAGCATTTCCGTTTTCGAAATGCGGCCCGAGAAAATCACCGTGTCCATCGGGAACTTCTCGATGCGGAAATGCGTGTTGAAGAAGTGGAATGAGAAAATGAAGCCGGCGGCCAGCAGCGCCTCATCCGAGTGAACGACGAGTGCGATGTTGATCATCCAACCGGGCATGAAGAGCGTGAAGAACTTCGGAAACCACATCACCAGGCCGGAGAAGCCGATGATCGCGATGCCCCAGAACACGGCGAAGTAATCGAAGCGCTCCCAATACGTCCAACGGTCGAACTGCGGCCGCGGCCCTTTGCCGAAGAACCATTTTTGGTGGGCGACAAAATCGCGCCAGTCTTGGAGCGACGGCACCATCGAGTCCGGTCCAAAGATCGTCGACCAGATCCGCTTCGTCGTGATCCGCCCGGTGGACGGATCGCGTAGCGCGGCGCGACTCTTCCAGAAATTCACAACGAGGCCCGACACATGCAGCACGAAGTACGCGAACGTGACCACCGCCGCATAATGGTGCAGGGTGCGCGCGACTTCCGCGTTGCCGAGCCACTTGAACATCATGCGCGCCCAGTCCGTATAGTAGAACTTCAGCGGCATGCCGGTGATCACCAGCGCGAGGAAGCTAGTCACCATCATGAGGTGCAGGAATCGCTCGAAGGGCGTGAACCGCGTGAAGGTGTCGTCGTCGACGTGCGCTTGGATTTTCGCGGCGCGGAACGACTTCGTGTCGTGCAGATACAGGTAGATCGAACGGAAAAGCCAGAACACCGTGTGGAGCCCGAAGAAGCAGAACACGCTGACGAGCAGAGTCGTCATAAACAGGAACACCTTGTTGAGGATCGGATAGTTTTCCTTGTCGAGCGGGTTGGCGTGGGGCTGGTACTCGGTGAATTTCGTATTCACGCCGGCGTGGCACTGCTGGCACGTCCCGACGATTTTCTCCTTGGAGAGTCGCGAGCGGGGATCCTTGACGGGAAAGACGTCGTGATGGCCGTGGCAGTCGTAACACGCGGCCACATCGGCCGCGACATTCGGCTGACCGAGCGCCATCGCTTTGCCGTGATACGTCTCGCGGTAATGCTCGAGCCGGTCCTTGTGGCACTTGCCGCAGGTGAGATCGCTGGTGCCTTTGAAATGCGCGGTCGAGGGCTTCTCGATGTCATGCGCGCTGTGACAATCGGTGCAGACCGGGCCTTTATTGTCGCCCTTGGCGAGCAGCTGTCCGTGCACGCTTTCCCGGTAAGTCTCCTCGATGCCCAGGTGGCACTTCGCGCAGGATTGCGCGATGTTCGCGTGGTTCGTGTGCGAATTCTTGTCGATGCTGCGCTTGATATCGTGGACGCCGTGGCAGTCGTTGCACGAAGGCGCGACGACGAGCCCCATTTTCACGAGGGCGCGGCCATGGATGCTGTCGAGATAGTGCCCGGCGGCTTCGGTTTTTCCCATCCGATATTCCGCCGTCAGCTTCGGATTGTCGTGGCAGCTGCCGCAGGTCTTGGGGAGGTTGAGCTTGAAGACGGGAGAGTCCGACTGCTTCACGGGCACGATGTCGTGCGTGCCGTGGCAGCTCGCGCATGAGGCGGCATCTGACGCGCCCATCTTGTGGCTCATGCCATGGATGCTGGTCGCGTATTGGCTCGCGGCTTTCTCGTGGCAGCTCGCGCATTGCGCGGGCGGCAGTTTCGATTCGTGCGGCGTCTCTTTGATCGCGGCGTGGCAATCGATGCAGTTGAGCTTGCCGTGAACCGACTTCGCGTAGGCCTCGGGCCGCACCCCGGTCCACACCGGCGTCTCGCCCTTTTTCCGCGGTTTGAATTCGGCCTCGTGGCAATCCATGCACTCCGCATCCGGTACGGCTACGGTCGGAGCCGGCGCGTCGGCAGGGGCGGTTGCCGGCTTGCCGGTGCTCGGAGCGGAGGTGGAGGCAGGCGAGCTGACCGCGCTCGTTTCGGCGGAGGTCGGCGGGCTGGCATCGGCGGAACGGCCGATCGGCCCAGCTAAGCCGAGCAGGATGAGCCACGACCCAGCTGCGACACCTACTCCGAAGCGCGACGCGTTCATGACGGTGTCCCCAGTATGCGCAAAAAACGCGGAGCTCGCTACGCACGCGTTGCGCGTCGCCGCGCATCCGTTGGCCATGGGCCAACTTTTACTGCTAGCCTGGAAAAAAACGCGCGGTTCGCGACCGCGCGTGGATCCTTGCCCTACATCTGGTCCCTGCTCGCGGTCGTTTCCGCGCCCGCGAGCCGGCGACCGGCTATTTCTGGATGCCGCCGTTATGGCAATCGGAGCACGTCAGCGTCGGATCGAGTTCCCCGCCGGGATGGGCGAAGTTGAGGCCTTTCGCGGACAGCGTCTCGAGCGAGGTGCCCGTGCCCTGGGCAATGATCGTATGGCATGAGGTGCAATCGCTGGAGCGCACGGCCTGGCCCTGCGGCGTCTTGTGCTTGTCGTCGTGGCAGCGGAAGCAGCCGGGCCAGTCTTTGTGCCCGATATTGTTCGGATACACCCGCCAATCGGCCTTTCGCTCGGGGAAAATCGTGGTGCTATAGATGCTTTGCAACTCGGTGATCGCGGCGGCCACCGGGGTCGCGAGCGCGCGATCGCTGTATCTACTGCGCACGAAATCGGCGATCTTCTGCGGCGCTTCCTCGGCGGTCGCGATTTTGGTTTCAGTCATCGCTTGGACCGCGACACGTTTGATATTCGGCAATTCGGTGCTCAGGCGGCCGGCGGTGATCGAGCGTTCCACCACGTCGTTCGCGGTCGGGAACACATGGGCGGGCCGGTTGTGGCAATCCATGCAGTCCATCGTGCGAATCTTATCCGCCGGCGGTTCGCCGGTGAATTCGGGCGTGCGGAACACCCGTGACGTGCCGTCCTTCGTGTCGACGACGCGCATCCAGGGAATCTCCTGCCGCTTTTCGTCGGCGGCGTAATATTCGACGCGGCTGTTCGGGTTCACGTGCCAGTGAATGCCGCCGAGCGGGCCGCCGGGTTGGCTATTGTTCACATGCATCAGCATGCGGACTGAAAAGTTCGAGTTCTTCTTGTCGGAGAGCACGTGCTCGTAGTTCACATCGATGTTGCCGTGGAACTTCTCCGGCCAGTGGCATTTCTCGCAGATGTCCTGCGCGGGGCGCAGATTCTTGATCGGCGTCGCGATCGGCCGCTTGTAGTTGTCCAGGGTGTACGCGATCAACTGGTGCGTGCCGTTGATCTTGGCCTTGACGAACCATTGCGCGCCGGAACCGACGTGGCACTCGACGCATTCGACGCGGGCGTGCGCGCCGCGCTTGTAGGCGACGAACTCCGGCGTCATCGCCTTGTGGCAGACCTCGCCGCAGAACTGCGTCGATTCGGAGTAGTGATAGGTTTGATAGCTGCCGAAGGCGCTCAGCATGACGAAGGCGGTGCCCCCGACGGCGAACATCACGATCAGCCGGCGCTGCCGCGGATTGCCGAAATCGATTTGCCAGCGATCCGGCCGGTTGCCCGCATGCTTCACCGCGTAACGGCGCTGCATCCAGGCGCCGACGATCGCCATCGCCAAGCCGGCGATCAGGAACATCGGCGCGACCAGATAGGTGAGGATGCCGAGGTAAGGATTCTTCTCGCCCTGCGAGAAGTCCATCCACACCAGGAAGGCGAACGAGAACAAAGCGCCCGTCGCCAGCACGCCGCCCAGGGCGCTGATCCAGTTGTTGAAGTGCGAGCGCGGCTTGGTCGTCGCATTCGCGGGAGTGGGAGGGGTCGGTTCTGGCATAAACAGGCGGGTTGAAACGGACGGGCAAAGCGATCACGCGGTCGATGTGCTCGACCGCGTGGATGAAAAAACGGCGTGACTCAGGGGCGGCGGCTTAGCCCTTGAATTTGCGGATGTATGCGACGAGATCGGTGACTTCGGCGGGCGAGAGTTCCCCCTTGAAGCCCTTCATCTTCTCTTTGCCGCCTTCCGAGATGCCGTCGTTGATGGCTTTCGCCATCGCGTCGTCTTTCATGTCGGCTTGAACTTTCGCGTCAGTGTAGTCTTTGACGCTCAGTTTCTTGCCGATCTTGGTCTGGCCTTTGCCGTCGGCGCCGTGACATTTGGCGCAGAGGTTTTCCCAATTTTCACTGGCTGGAGCCGCTTGGCTGAGCGCCGTTGCGGCGGTAAACGCGAGACTGACCGCGAGAAGTTTGATGCTAGGTTTCATAAGAAATGACGGAGCGGGAAACGTGCTAAGATAACGTTCGCACTATGACCGATTCGTTTGGCTGGCACTGCGCATGCCTTGCGAACAAACATGCAAAGCTTGCCGACCGGAAAAAGGCGGACCGTTTGTCGCGGTGTTATGGTCGGTCACGCACGGAATTCATGCGCGGCCGAGTGGCGGTGAAATGAAGCGGGGTGGCGCGACGAATGCGCGCGGCACACAAGACTTGCCCAGTGCTGCGCAAGAACTGCGGAGCGGGGGTACAGCGGGGTATGGCAGATTAGAAAGAAATCTAATCCGTACCGCAAAACATGCAGCCCACACCCACCACCGCCCCTGCTGCTCGGACTCCGCGAGCCGCGGGCCGACGCCTCAGCTTGATCTTCGCCTCATTGGCCCTCTTCGGCTGCCGCGACCCGAAAATTACGTCATACCGCGTGCCAAAAGAGGTAGCCGTTGAGCTGCCCGCCACCGCGCCGACCCATGCTTCGGCGGCGACTGAGTCGCCGGCGCCAATGTTGGCGTCTAACGCCGCGATGCCAGCTGACACCGGTGCGCCCGCCGCGCCGGCTTCGCACGGCTTGCAGACGGCAACCGGCCAGAGTCTCGCGTGGTCGGCGCCGGCGACTTGGCAATCGAAGGTCGGCAGCTCGATGCGCAAGGCGACGTACGCGATCACCGAAGGCGGCGCCACCGCCGAGCTCGCCGTGACCGCGTTTCCCGGCGATGTCGGTGGCGAAATCGCGAATGTCAATCGCTGGCGCGGCCAGGTTGGGCTGGAACCGGTGAGCGATGCCGACGCCCGATCGGCCATCGTACGGATCGATGCGAACGGTCTGAAAATCGGCGTGGTCGACGTCGCGGATCCGCGTGGCAACGGCACCCGCCTGCTCGGCGCCATGGTGCCGGTGGATGGTGCGACGTGGTTTTTCAAGGTCCTCGGACCCGACGCGGCGGTGGGGGCGGCGAAGCCCGCCTTTCTCGAATTCGTCAAAACCATCAAGCCGGCGGCGGCCTCCACCCCATGAAGACGTTTATACTTTCGGCGCGCGACTTCCTCGTGTCGCTCAAACTCACGGTCGGGTTGCTCGTGCTCGGCATGCTGCTGGTATTCGTCGCTACGCTCGATCAGGTGAATCTCGGCGTCTGGGCGGTCCAAGCGAAATACTTCCGCTCGTTTATCGTCTACGGCCGGCTGGGAAATTTCGCCGTGCCGCTCTTTCCGGGCGGGTACCTCATCGGCGGGCTCTTGATCGCGAATCTGGTCGCGGCGCACATTTACCGCTTCGGCTTCAAGTGGCGGAAAGCCGGCATCGTCGTGACGCACTTTGGGCTCATCGTTCTCCTCGTCGGCGAACTGCTGAGCGGGTTGTGGCAAAAAGACTACCACCTGCGGCTCAACGAAGCGGAGACGAAAAACTACGCAGAGAGCTTCCGTGACAACGAACTGGTGATCGTCGACGCGACGGACGCGAAAACCGATGAGGTCGTCGCGATCCCGGAGCCGCTCCTGGCGCGGCCAAAGGCGATTCAGCATCCGAAGCTGCCGTTCCGCGTCGTGCCGAAGAGCTACTATCCGAATTCCAGTTTGCACCGGCGCGAGAACGCCGGCGGCGCGTCGCTCGCGAGCGCGGGCTTTGGCACCTCGCTGGACGCGATTCCGGCGCCCTTGACGTACCGTGAAGACGAACGCAATCAACCGACGGCGTTCGTGGAGCTGGTCGCGCCGGATAAATCGCTCGGCACTTATCTCGTCTCGACGCAATTGGTGATGCCGCAGGATTTCGAGTATGCCGGGCGGACGTGGCGCATCGCACTGCGGACCGCGCGAGCGTATTACCCGTTTTCGCTGACGCTGCTGAAGTTCAATCACGATCGTTATCCGGGCACCGACATCCCGAAGAATTTCTCCAGCAAGCTGCGGTTGAAGACGGCGGACGGCCGCGACGATCGCGATGTGTTGGTCTACATGAACAATCCGCTGCGTTACGCGGGGCTGACGTTTTATCAGGCCGGGTTCGAAAACAACGATCGCACGACCGTGCTTCAAGTAGTGAACAACCCCTCGTGGGTGCTGCCGTACATCGCGTGCGCGCTGATGTCGGCGGGGCTGCTCGTGCAGTTCGGCATTCATCTGATCGGGTTTGTCGCGAAACGGCGGCGCGCGCACGTCGCTGCAGCCGGTCTCGCACCTAATGCCGCGCGGCTGGCGCAGACATCGGACCGTCCAGGCGCACGCGCGTTACAGCCGTCGTCCTGACCGTCATTCACCCGAGAGCCGCCTCCCACATCGTGAAAAAATATTTTCCGGCGATCATCGCCCTGCTGGCCATCGTCGCGGTGGCATTGACCGTGCGAGCGCCGCGTAACCCCGACGAGTACGATGTCGTGGGCTTCAGCCGCCTGCCGACACTCGTCAACGGGCGCGTCAAACCCCTCGATACCGTCGCGCGTACCACGCTGCTCGTGCTGCAAGGCCGGCAACGCGTTCGCACCTTCGAGGGACGTACGCTCACCCCGGGCGAGTGGTTGTTGGATGCGCTTTATCGTCCCGAGTTGGCCAACACGTATCCGGTGTTTGAAATCGTCCATCCGGATGTATTGGCGCTTTTCGATCTCACGCCCGCGCAAGGCGCCGGGGAGAAACGGTATTCGGCGGCCCAACTGGCCAAAGGCCTCGCGGAGCTCGATCGCCAGGCCAAGCTCGCCGATGGCACGGATAGCGCGGCGCGCAGCAGTTTTCAACGCGCGGTGATTCAACTCCGCGATAGCATGGTGCTGTATCAACGTCTGCAACAGAGCGTGATGCCCGCGGGCTCCGAGAATTACTTCGAGCGGTTGGCGCGATTGCCCGCAGCTTTGACCGGCCCGAGAGCCGCCGGCATGAATCGCCCGCAAGACGCCGAAGCGGCCAAGCTGGTGCTCGAGCTCAGCCGCGAGTTCTCGGTCATGGACGCCGACGGTTATCTTCGTCCCGTTCCGCCAGAAAAGGACTTGGCGAATCTCACGGCTTGGAAAACCGAGGGCGGCTCGCTCGACGAAGCCGTCGCGAGCGCGCGCTTCAACCCGGCCGCCATGGCATTCGTCGAGCTCGGCCGGGCCTGGCGCGACCGCGATCCCGACGCGTTCAACCGCGTCGTGCACGACTACCGCGTGCGACTCGATGCGAACATTCCCGTCCTGCTGACGAAATGCGACGTCGAGAGCCGGTTCAATTTGGCGCAGCCGTTCTACACGAGCATGTCCATCTATGTGCTGGCATTCCTGCTCGCGGTGTTTTCGTGGCTGAAGTGGCCCGACGCGCTCGGCGGCGGCGCCTTCGCGCTCGTGGCGATCGCGTTCGTGGTGGCGACGCTCGGCATTGGCACGCGGATGTGGCTCGAGGCGCGGCCGCCGGTCACGAACTTGTACTCGTCGGCTTTGTTCGTGGGTTGGGGTGCGGTCGTGCTCTGCCTGGCGATCGAGTATTTTTATCGCAACGCCATTGGCAGCGCTGCGGCCGGCTTGGTGGGGTTCGCCTCGCTCCTGATCGCGCACCACCTGTCGATGGGCGGCGATACCCTCGAAATGATGCGCGCCGTGCTCGATTCGAACTTCTGGCTCGCGACGCACGTCGTGACGATCGCGGTGGGTTATTCCGCGACGTTCCTCGCCGGCTTCCTCGCGCTCATCTATGTCGGTCGCGGGCTCGTGACGCGATCACTCGACCAAGCGACCGCCGATGCGTTGGCGCGCATGATTTACGGCGTCGTGTGCTTCGCGACGCTGTTCAGTCTCGTGGGCACCGTGCTCGGCGGGATTTGGGCCGATCAATCCTGGGGCCGTTTTTGGGGCTGGGATCCGAAGGAAAACGGCGCGCTCATCCTCGTGCTGTGGAACTCCATCATCTTGCACGCCCGCTGGGGCGGCTTGGTCAAGCAGCGCGGCTTGGCCACGCTCGCGATCTTCGGCAACATCGTGACCGCGTGGAGCTGGTTTGGCGTCAACATGCTAGGGGTGGGCTTGCACAGCTACGGCTTCATGGACTCGGCGTTTTGGTGGCTGATTGGCTTTGTCGCCAGCCAGGTTGCCGTGATCGTGGCCGCTTGGACGCCTCTGCACAAATGGCGCAGCTTCCGCCCGGCTTCCTAGCGTAGAGTCGAGGCACCCAATCCGGGTGCGTCTGCCAGTCGGTCCGTCCCGTCGCCGCATCAAGCGTCGGGACGTTCACATCAAGATTCCCGCCGTTCATCCCAAGGGCGTTGGCGGCCGGCCGATTACGGGTTCTCGTCCGCACGTGCAAGCGACCACGTGCTCCTCTTCTCCGGCTGAGACCAAATACTCGCCCGAACTGCTCGACCTCATCGACCGCGCGCGCATTGGCGACATGTCCGCCCAATCCGAGTTGGTCCGCTGGTATACGCCCCGCATCAGCGGGTTCGTGCGGCCGATCATCATGCAGCCGAGCTCGGTCGAGGACGTCGTCCAGGTCGTGTTCATCAAGATGGTGCGGCGGTTTCGTTTGCTGCGCAGCTCGGCCGCGTTCGAGTCGTGGTTGTTCCGTTTGGCGCGCAATACGGCGCTGGATTTCATCCGCCGTCGCCGTTGCCGCCCGCTGACCGTGGACGACGAGCGTCAGCTCGAAAACACGATCGACCAAAGCAGTGAACGCGCGGTCGACGAGATCGTGGAAGCCTTTGAAATTGCGATTCGTCGCTTGAACCCGCTCGACCAGCGCTTGGTGCGCATGATCGTCGAGGGCCATAGCTATACGATCGCCGCCGAGCAGACCGGGTTGAGCATCGGTGCGGTCAAAGTCCGTCTTTGCCGAGTACGGCCGTTTTTGCGGTGCAGCGTCGGCGGTGAAACGGGTTTTCGCGCGCCGGAAACGGCGGTCTTCGCGGCGCCGCGGCGACGAGTCGCGGCGTAGCTCGAAACGGGCCGGCCGACCCACGCGAGCACCAGATATTTGGGGTGGGGTTGATGGAAACGCTAGGGGTAGTCGTTTCCGCCGGGCGCCAGCGGGTGAACTTAGTTCGCCCGCTGGCGCTTAGTTTTTCGCTCCCGGCGCGGGACATCAGCTGCCGCTGTGGCAGCTCGGCCGTGGTAGCGGCGATCGTCCCGATCGGGAGGCACGAAGGGTGGCTGTAAGGGACCACGACCGCTACCTCGCATCCAAACAAGACCGGCAATCCGCTCGCTCAGCTAAACTTCAGTCGTTCCTGCAGCTCGCGCAGGCCTCGGGTCAGCGTGAGGCGCGTGCCGTCGCTGAGCACTACGACATGCTCGTTGTTGAACGTCGGTTCCACCTGCTGCACCCGGTCGAGATTCACGATCGCGGAGCGGCTCAACCGTAGAAATTCGCGTGGCGAAAGCTGGGTCTCGAGGGCGGTCAGCGTATCGCGCAGCACATGATTTTCGCGCCCGGCGTGGACGACCACATAATTGCCCGATGCCTCGAGCCAATCGATGTCGCCGGTTTTGACGAAGCGCACGCGATCTCGGTCGCGGACCGCGATGCGCGTTAAGTACTGTGCTGCCGCACCGCGGGCTTCGATCAGCGACAGCAGCTGGCGCGTGACGTCGTCCGGCTGTTTGCGGGCGAGTTGCTCTCTGGCTCGCGCCACTGCCGCCCGAAAGCGCGCCGGTTTGAACGGCTTCAGCAAGTAATCCAGGGCCTGCGCTTCGAACGCGCGCACCGCATGCTCATCGTAGGCGGTGGTGAAGATCACGAGGGGCAGCGGGACACCGAGGGCCCGCAGCACCTCGAAACCGTCCATCTCGGGCATTTGAATATCGAGAAATAACAGGTCCGGAGTTTGGCGTCGGATCGCGGCGACCGCTTCGGGACCGCTGGCGCATTCGGCGAGGAGTTCGATGTCGGGCTCGGCTTCCAGCATCGTGCGCACGCGCTCGCGCGCGAGCGGCTCGTCGTCGACGATGATCGCGGTGTGTTTCATGCGACCACCGCCGTTGCCGGTTCGGTCGCGCGCTTCGTGACGAATGGCAGTGTGATCCGAACTTCGACGCCGCCGGCCGCGCTGCTGCCGAGGACGAGCCGCGCGGCGTTGCCGTGCAAAGCCCGGAGTCGCGCTTCGGTGTTCGCGATGCCGATGCCACGGCGGCCGTCGCGTTGCGGATTCGGTTTCAGGCCGACGCCGTCATCCGCGACGCATACGATCAGTTCCGCAGCGCGGCGTTCGGCGCGAATAGTGATCGTGCCGGGCGCGAGCCGGGGCTCGATCCCATGCCGCACCGCATTTTCAACCAGCGGTTGCAGGGCGAGCGTGGGGACGAGCGCTTCGGTGGCCGCCGGATCGATTTCGCGGACGATGCGCAAGCGCTCGCCCAATCGCGTTTGCTCGATGGCCAAGTAACAATCGAGGAGCTCGAGTTCTCGAGCGAGCGGGACCTCATGCTCAGATGTGTGCAACGCGAGCCGGAGTAATTCGCTCAAGTCTCCGATCAATTCGTCGGCGGCATTGGGATCGCGATGCACCAGCGTGGAAATCGCGTTCAAGGTGTTGAACAGAAAGTGGGGCTGCAGCTGCAGCCGCAGGGCGTCGAGTTTCGCGCGATTCAACCCGGCGGCCAACGCCATCGCGTGCCGGTCGCGTTCTTGCGCGCGGCGGTAGAAGGCGAGGGCATGCGCGGCGACGACGACGATGAGATACACCGCGGCGTCGAAATTTGCGCGCACGAGGGTCGCCCCGAGAAAAGGAAAACCGAATGCCCCGCGCCGGTTGAAGAAGTCGCGTTCGCCGCGCCCTCCGCGTCCGAACCGTTCCGGGTGGTCGGTCCGCGGGGTTGCGCCGGGGTTGCGGCGCGGTTCGTCGCGGAGCGTTACCAAGCTGCGCTGGCCGGGCTCCCGTTCCTGCAGCCCGTGATCCAAAACCACGGCGCGATCTTCGGTGCGAGGCGCGGGACGAGGCGAAAAGTTCAAGGCGGCGACCCAAACCGTGATCGCGACGCAACCCGCGCACCCGATCAAATGGGCGGGAACGCTGCGCAACCAATGCCCGCGTTCCAGCGGAAACCGGCCCGAGAACCAAAAGACGATCGGCCCCAGGATGGCCCACGGCATCCAATTGAAGGCGGAGAACCGAATCGCATCCGGCCATTGTTGCGGGCTGCCGATCACGAGCAGCGTCGCAAAGGCCATCGTCAATGCCGCCCACAGCAGCGCCTGCAGAATAAGCGGTCCCGTCACTTTCCAAATGTGACGTGGCGCGGCGGATTGCACGGGAAACGATTTGGTTGCGAGCCGAGACGACTTCAATGGTGAAAACGGTGGCGTGAGATCGATGCGATCTCCGGGTGCGACGGGAATCCAGCGACGCTATAGCAGCCGAAGGGAGTCGGCCAACGCCCCTGGGATGAAACCGTGGTTTGCCGCCGCGAACCGGCCGAACCGCGGTTTGGATTTGTATCGCCGTCGGGCGTTTGGTCTGACGCTCGACAGCTGGGCTTAACGCAGGCCTTCGAGCTGTTAGATGCCGACGACGCGATCGGCCCGGAAAGTGACTCGCAGCGTGCGCGGCACCAAATGGGGAAAGGCCTTGGCATCGATCGGTTCGACGACCACGTCCTCGGCGCGTTTGACCGGATCGTAAACCATCCGGCGAACGAATCCGGTTTGGACCGTCTCGTTGTAGGCGGGAGTAGGCTGCCGATGGTAGGACCAAATCAAGGCGCCGTCCGCGGTCGTCGTCATACCGGTCGGTTTTCCCAGCGCCATGTAGACCATGTCGGGCGTGAAGCCGGGCTCGATCACGCCGCGGCGAATTTTTTGCTGCGCACTAGGATCGAGCGCGGCGAACGCGGTGGCATGTTCGTCGATGCGTTTGCTCGTCGTCTGACATCCCAGCAGGAGCGCAAGCGGCAGCGCCAGCAGCGCGAGTTGTCGTCGTTTCATGCGCCATAGACCCGAAGCAAGACGCCGCGGTTCACGTATCTCGAGCGATACAGCGATCAAATAGACGGAGCACGAACGCATGCCTTAATACCCTCACGAGTCGACACCTTCGCCGGGTCCGGAAGCGCCGTTGCCGAAATGCCGCGACCAGTCTGTTCGCACCGACAGAGCGGTCGGCTTGATCTCGCCCAAGCGCGCGCCCGCTTCCACTTCGACGGCCACGAATCGCTCGTACGCGCCCGCGGGGATCCGGCAGATCCGCAACGGCCCCAACTGACCGAGATCGCGGCAATAAGCATATTGCGGATTCTCACGCAGGGCCGATTCGAGTCGTTCACACGCCCTGGCAGGCACAAGGCCTTCCACATATAGGGTGTAGCGCCATTTCCCCGGCGACGCCTCTTCCGGTGCCAGCATCGCGAAGCAAGGCCCGGCACCGCCATCGGCTGTCAATGTTGCCTTCAAAGCCTGCGCCACAAAACCCTCCGAAAGCTTTTCGCCAAAGTAGTCCGACACGTGGCCACCGCGCCCCAGGAAACGCAACGACGGGGTGCCGAAAGCGAAATCGGCGACCTCGATCTGATCGCCGGTTCGGTATCGCCACAGTCCGCCGCTCGTGGTCACCACCACTTCGTAAATTCTTCCCCGCCGGAGCTCATGCAATCGGGCCACCTCACCGCGTTCAGTGATGAACTCGAAAAAATGCGATGTGAGCGCCGCGGGATATTTGCCGGCGAACGGGATCGTGACAAACGCCTCGGTGGCTAGGAGGCCTTTCGGTTGAATCGCCACGCGAGGGAACCGCCGCACGAGATCGTTCAACCCGAAGCGAGCATTGCCATCGCCCCAGCAGCTCACGACTTTCAGGTTCGGCCAGATGGTTTCGATTTGGCTGGGGTCCGCGGTGCGTAATTGGGCGGCGCGGCGGGGCTGCGGTTGCAGGCGCGCAAGCAAACGACGGACGTTGTCCGGCAGGCTGTCGGCGTCGGCGCAGCCACCGCGTTCGAGGTCGGCGAGCAAGCTATCCCATGCTGGCGGCAGCGACTCGAGCAACAGCGTGAGGAACGAGGGGTGCCAGACCGAGATCAGTCGCAGGTCTGCACGGCGCAAAAGCAATAGGAGCGCAACGCGGCGAAACATGGCGAGGTCCGCTATCTCGCGCAATGCGGACGGAACCGCCATCACCGCGTCGACGATCCAGCGGCGAATGCCGCCGAGGTACTGGCTGTCGTCATCGAAGCCCATGGGAACCGCGGGTCGTTCGGGCTCCGGTCGGCGCGCAACCGGCGTGACCGACCAGTAAGCCGATCCGCCGCGGATCGCGGGATATTGCCGAGCCAAGTCGACGATCCAGGCCCCGATCGCGGCGTTGAATTCGCGCTGCAGACTCGCGGTGAACGGGATCAGCTTACGGGCGCCGGTCGAGCCACTCGTCGGGACCAGTCGGGTCACAGCCTCGGTGGTCAGCACCGCTTGCTCGCCGCAGGCGATTCGATCCACCCACGGTGCCAAATCCTCGTAGCTTACGAGCGGTACCCGCCCGCTGAATTCAGCGTAGCTCGTGAGATGCGCGAATC
>CBINOT010000025.1:0-40483 GCA_966252355.1 uncultured Opitutus sp.
AGGCCCTGGATGTCGCTTTGATAGCCATAGGGGTCGGTCGGATCGGCAATATAATCGCCGCCCGTCGGGAAGCTCGTGACCTTCGACCACGTGGCGCCGTAATCGGTGCTCTTCCACAACCCTTGGCCGCTCGGCGCGCCGAGGTAGAGAATGCTATTCTTATTGGGATCGATCGCGAGCCGCTCGCCGCAACCGCGGCCCGGCATGTTGCCGCCAAGCTTGAAGGGCAAATCGCTGCGCAGCCACGTGGCGCCTTTGTCGGTCGACCGCAGGATCGCGCCATTCTGATTCGCCCACGAATTCGTGTACGTGCCCGCGGCAAGATACACCCGGTTCGTTTCCACCGGATCCGTCGCGAGCGAGACGATGCCGTTCAAGTTCCAGTCGTCCCAGCTCACCCAATCGGTCAACGGAATCCACCGGCGCGTGACCGGATCCCGGCGATAAGCGCCGCCGATATCGGTCCGGGCATACACCAAGCCCGGCTCGGTCTCGTTGAAAATGATGCCGGGGACGAAACCGCCGCCGACGATCTCGACGTTGCGCCAGGTGAACGGTTGATTGATCGCTGCAACCGCATTGGCGGGAAACAGCCCGACACTGACGCACGCGAGCAGGCTCGCGGTACACACTCTCCGAATCGTAACGGATAGTTTCATTGGAGGACTCCGATGTTTGTTAGGGGGGAGCAGGGACTACGGTCGCCGCCCGGCGTCGTGAGCCGCGGGCATGGCAAAGCCACACCGCGAGGGTAATCATTGAGCCGAACGACGGAGAAAGCCTTCTAGGGCGCGAGAGGGACGCGATGACGTCGGGAGGGCCGGCAGCCCGCCACTCCAGGCGGCTGACGTCAGCGACGCAGGCGAACTAAAGAGGCCTTCAAGGGGGTTTTTAAGCTACGGAGTCGATATTGGGCCTTGTTTAACGCTAAATCAAGGCGAAAGCCATCGTTCACGGATTTTTTCCGCCCTTACCGAGAATGCCCGATACGGCCCGCTCACTTTGGCGCCGAAGCAGAAACCGGACGCACCGCGCGCGCCAGACGTGACAAAATACATTTACGTTCGCCATATCTTAGGCACAGCTTGATGCATGGTTGCGCGTTCCCTGGGACATCGAGCACCGCTGCTGTGGCTGGTACTTCCGCTCATGGCGGGCCTCGCCGCCGGCCGTGCGCTGGAGAACGTGCCGCTTCTGGCGCAACTCGTGCCCGCGCTCGCTGCCGCGCTGGCGGCGCTTCGGTTCAGCACGCGAGATTCCCGCTACTGGGCGGCGGCCCTGGCCGTGGCGGCGTTTTGCGCCGGGAGCGCGAGCTATGGTTTGGCCCGCGCGCGATTGTCCGACTGGGACACGCTGCCGCCGCGCGAAATCCAAGCAAGCTTGCGCATCGAACGCCTGTTCGCGGCGACCGATCCGCGCAAATGCTCGGGCATCGCGCGGATCGTGCGCACCGACGGACCGATGCCGCAGCTCATCGGCCAACGCGTATCCTTCTCGGCCTCGCGTCGCTCCGGCGATCCGGTTCCGCAGCGCAGTGCCATCCTCTCGGCCGTGGGGGTACTGACGCCGCTTCCGCACGAGGCGGCACCGGATTCATTCGATGGATATCTGGCGAGCAACGGGGTGAATTTCCGCCTCGCACGCGCACGACTCGTCGCCGTCGAGGAACGACCGCATGCCTATTATCGTTTCTGCGATGCCGCCCTGGCGCGTTTCGACGCCATCTTGGGCTGGGGCATCGCCGGAAAACGGCCGGCGTTGGCCGGGCTCTTGCGGGCGATGATGCTCGGGCAGACGCGCGAACTCACCGACGACCAGCACACGATCTTCATGCAGAGCGGCACCATGCATTTGTTCGCGATCAGCGGACTCAACATCGCGGTGATCGCCACCTCGCTCCACGCGATCCTCTCGCTCTTGCGGCCGCCGGCGTGGGTGCGTTTCGCGCTCGGCACTCCCCTGCTCTGGCTCTTTGTCGACATCACCGGCGGCTCCCCGTCTGCCGTGCGGGCGTTCGCGATGGCGACGTTCCTGCAGGCCGCGTTTGTCCTTCGTCGCCCGACGAATCCTTTTGCCGCCTTGGTCGGCTCGGCCGCGGTCGTGCTCGCCTTCACCCCGCTGCAGCTTTTCAGCGCCAGCTTCCTGATGAGTTATGGGATCGTCGTTGCGCTGCTCGTGCTTGGCCTGCCCCTGAGCGAAGCCTGGCTCAACGCGTGGCAGCCCTGGCGCGACGTGCCGAAAGGCGGCCTTACCCGCGGGCAAAAGCTCTTCGTAGCCGCCGGTCGCTGGCTCATTCTCGCCGTCGCGATCGGCGTGGCGACCACCCTGGTGAGCATGATCACGAGCGTGGAATATTTTCAACTGCTCACGCCCGGCGCGCTCGTCGCCAATCTCGCGCTGATTCCGGCGGCGATGGTCGTCACCCTGGGCGGTTTCGTCGCGCTCTGCTGCGGCCTGGTCGGCTTCACCGCCGGCGCGATCCTGTGCAATCACGCCGCGGCGCTCGTGCTCTGGGCGATCGAGTCGATGGTACGGCTCAGTGTGCATGTGCCCGGCGCCTTTATTCCGGCGCATTTTCGCGCGCCCTGGATCGGCAGCGCCGCCTTGGCGACGGTGCTGCTCGCCCTGCTCTTCGGGTACGGTACCGGCTGGCAACGCCGCTACGGCGCTTGGTGGCCGCCTTTCGCCATCGTGGCCCTGACGCTCACCTTCGGCGTGACCTTCGGTTAACCGGAGCCGCGGCCGCCCCGCTCCGCGTTCCACCCGGGCCCAGGCAAAGTGTCATCTATTGGATGACACTTTGCCTTGCCGCGTCGGTGTCACCCAATGGGTGACACGTTCCTCGGCGGGAGCGCTGGCGCCTTTCCGGTCGTGTCACCTAATGGGTGACACGAGGGGATAGGGGAGCGCGCGGGATTTTCCGGGTTTGAGATTTTCCGTGTCTTTCGTGTCGTTGGACACAACCTCGCACGCATGAAAAGCGCTTACGAACTCGCCATGGAACGGCTTGCCAAATCGGATCCGTCCGCGAATACGCCGCTCTCGCCTGAGCAAAAAGCCCGGCTCGCGGAGATCGATCGCGTCCACAAGGGCAAGCTGGCCGAGCGCGAAATTTTCCTGAAGCAGCAGCTCGAACAGGCGCTCGCGGATCAGAAGCCCGACGAAGCCGAGAAGATCAAGCAACAGCTCGCCAGCGAGCGGGCGCGGATCGAAGAGGAATGCGAAGCCGAAAAAGAGCGGGTGCGGAAATCGAAGCGCTGAGGCCGACGCAAACGTAGGGTCTCGAGGTGTGAGAGGGGCGTTACGCCCCGACGGGAGTTCGCCGGCAAAACGGTCGAGGTATAAAGCCCTCGCACCGTTTGCCTGCCGCCGATTCACGCCGCGGCGTCCTGGCGAAACGCCCGCACGGCGCGCGCCGCGCGGCGGGCCGGCTGCAGTTCCGTACTCGTCCCCCAAAGCGCGGCGCCGACGATGCCCGCTTGATTGAAAAATTCCGCGGGCACCAGGCGCGCGCGCGTCTCGAGGTACTTGAAAAACTTCCGGTGCTTGGCGCTGACGCCGCCGCCGACGATAATGAGCTCGGGCCAAAGAATCCGCTCGAGGACCTCGATGTAGTCGTTCAGCCGCTTGCCCCAGACATCCCAATCCAAGTCGTCTTTTTCGCGCACGGACGCCGCGACGCGTTTTTCCGCGGATTTTCCGTGCCACGGCAGGTGCCCGAATTCGCAGGGCACGACGACCCCTTGATAGGCAACCGCCGAACCGACGCCGGTGCCGAGCGTAAGAATCAAAACCTTGCCGAGAAACCCGCGCCCCGCGCCGAATTTCATTTCCGCCAGCGCGGCCGCTGCAGCGTCATTCGTCACCGCGACCCGGCAGCCGGTGGCTTTGGCAAACAAACGGCCGGCATCGCAGCCGACGAATTTCTCGTGCAGGTTCGCCGCGGTCAGAACGCGTGAACCGTGCACGACGCCGGGAAATCCGACGCCGATCGCGCCGTCCCATCGGAAATGTTCGGCGATCGCGTTAATCGCATCGCCGACTTCCTCCGGGCGCAGTTTCTTGGGCGTCTCAATCCGGTGACGCTCGGCGAGCTGCCGACCGGTATGAGTGTCCACGGGCGCGCCTTTGACTGCCGAGCCGCCGATATCGATGCCGAGAACGTTCATGTGCGAAATGGACCGCAGATAAGGAAAAGTGCGCCCGACGAAGCAACGTCCCGCGGACCAAAGTGCGTCATGCGCGGATCAGCATCCACACCCGCCGCTGCCGTGCGCATGACCGTGCTCCAGCTCCGTCTTTGTGGCTTCGCGCACGGCGGTGACTTCGACGTCGAACGTCAGATCGACCCCGGCCAGCGGATGATTGGCGTCGAGCAAGACGTCGTCGCCCTTGATTTCGGTGATCGTGACGATCGGCGCGAAACGATCGGACTCGGTCTGGAATTGGTCGCCGACCTTGAGTTCGCCTTCGATCGGCAACATGGCGCGCTTGACGCGATGAACCTGAGCGGGGTCGCGTTCGCCGTAGGCTTTCGCCGCCGGGACCTGTACGCGGCGCTTTTCGCCGGCTTGCGCGTCACGAAGCTCTTGATCGAGGCCCTCGATGATTTGACCGCCCCCTTCGAGATAGGTGATGGCGTCGCCACCAGCCGACGAATCGAGCACCCGACCCGAGGGGTCGCGCAAGGTATAGTGAAATGAGACAACGCGAGGCATCGCAGCAGTAACGAAACTTAGGTACCAAGTAACAAGGATTGTTTCGAGCGCCAGCCGCTGACGCGGATTGTTGTGCAAGCCGCGACAACGCGGTCCAAGCGACGGCGACGCCGTCCGATCCCGCTGCCCCGGCCTACTGCAGATTGACCGGAAGGCTGCGGACGCGTGCGCCAACGGCGTCGAGCGTGGCGCCCGTAGCCTGCGCGCGAATGTCTTCGCCGGGGACGATCGCCTTGAACCCGCGGAAATCTTTCAACAGGGCGCAATAGTCGTTGTTCACCATGAGACCGAGGAGTTCGCCGGTCTTGCTGAAAACGAGATCGCCGCGCTTCGGCGCGAAGTCGCCGAAGAGACGCTTGAAAAGCCGATTGTCGACGCGCACGAAGCCGGGCTGCGCGGGATCGAGCTTGAAGCCGACTTCGCCGTAGCCTCGGCCGTTGGCCTCGATCAGCACCGCTTCCGGAAACTTGAATGGATCCGCCGCCAGCGGATACACCTTTGCGCCAAGCGCCGTGGCATCCGCGACCGACACCGGCAGGACCACGATGCGCGGGTCCTGTGCGAGGAAACGAAGTTCAGGCGTGCTGCTTTGAGCGCCCGGCCCACGCGTCAGCCGAATGAGCAACCGCTCCCAATCGGCGCCATTTTCATTCAGCGAAAACGGCGTCTCCGCGATATGCAGCAAGGCATAGATTTGCTGGCCATCCGTCACGAGCACCGTGCTCGCCTCCTTCTGGCGATTCGAGGCGCCGAGCAAACCCTTGCGCGTGGCGGCAAAGCTCGCGGTCACGCGGTTCGCCTGGAAGTCGCTGTAGAGGACGTTCGCGTTGATCGGCCGATTTTCGCGGATCTCTTTCGTGAGTTCGCCGGATTTCTGCGCGAGCTGGCCGACGCCGGTGGCAAGTTGCGCGGTGGCCTCTTGAACCTTCAGCCGCTCGCTGCGCTCCGCCTGGACCTGCGTCTTCAAACTGTCGGCGGTCTCGCGCAGGTTCTTTTTCTCCTGCTCCGCGACGACGACGGCCATGGTCAGCCCTTCGATCTGTTTGCGCGCGTCGGCGTGCGCCTGCTCGAGGGCGCTTAGCGCTTTGCGCTGCCGCTCCGCTTCGGCCTGCTTCTCGGCGAGCGTGCGTTGGAGTTGCGCGAGCTGTTCTTTCGTCATGCTCGCTTCCTCGGTGGCCGAGGCGACCTTCTGCTGCAGCTCCTGCGCCGTCTTCTGCGTCGTCGCGAGCTGAACCGCAGTCGCGTCTTTTTCCTGCGCGAGCTTCGCGCGTTCGGTCTGCAATTGCGTCAGGCTTTGCTCGCGCGCGGCCAGCGCGGCGTCGGCCGCCGTAAGTTTTTGCGCGAGTTCGTCACGGGTCTTTTGCTCGTCGGCGAGCGACTGGCGCATCGTCTCGACCAGATCCTGGTCTTTCGTGACGGCGTTCGCGGCCAATTCCGGCACGGGCGGCTGGCGCGGACGCGGCGGCTCCGCCTTCTCCCAGCGCGTCAACGCGAGGAGATTCAGCAACAAGAAGTCGCAGAGAATCAGCAGCAGCGTTTTGTTCATAGCGCAGCCGAGCCGCGAGCGGACGAGACCGAGGGTTCATTCGGCTCCCGCACGGGCGAGGCGCCGATCTGGCCTTCGAGAATGAGCATCCGCTTGTAGGGGCGGACATGGCGGATCTTCACCAGCGCCACGCAGGTGATGCCGAAGAGATTCGAGGAATACGCCGCGAGCAGGTTCGGCTCGATGACCCCGAGCACCTGCAGCACCAGCGCCGTCGCGGTGCCGCCGATGCCGACGTAGAGGCCGCCGTCGAACAGGTTCTCCTCGTTTTCCATGAGCCGCAGCTTTACCAGCGGCGACAACGATTGCCGCGCGATCTCGCGGATTTTGAGCAGACACGCGAAGTACATCGCGACCTGGAGCGCGGCGAACACGCCGATCGAGAGCAGGGTGGAAGTATCCATGGAAGTGACCTTTTGAGACGGTGGAGAGACGGGAGAGTTCGAAATCGCGACGAGCACGGGGAGCCGCAGCTGAAATTCCGACGGCGGCGCGGCCTTCAGCAAAAACGGCTCGGTGACCACCACGAGCAACAGGGCGAAAAGCACCGCCAGCGCGCCGGCCTTCATGTGGCCCATCGCGGGCGACATTCCCGGCACGCCGCCGGGCGCAACCAGCCAGCGATCCAGCCCGCGCAGCACCAGCCACAGGCCGACGAAGTAGCCGATATATTTCAGCGCGAGCATCAGCTGCGGATGCGTGAGCGCGAGCTCCGCGGCGAAGCTCAAGCCGCTGCTCGCCGTGCGGTTGACGGGCACTTGATGCAGCAGGAGCTGCTTGACCGCGCCTTGGCCGTAGCCGAGCGCAAGCTTCAGGTCCTCCAGCCCGGACTTGCCGAATTGAATCAGATACGCCGCGACGCGATCGGCGGAGTCCGAAAACAACGCCGCCGCATAAATCAACGGCAGCTCATCGGGCGCAACCCGCGCGAGATGCGCGTACTCGCTCACGGTCTTCGCGCTGTCGGTCCGCCGCAGCAGCTCCGAAAGCTGGGCCCAATCCAGCCGGATGCCGAGCGACAGCAGGTCGGTGAAAAAGGGCTCGAGCTCGCCCAGCTCTTTTTTGGCGAGCGCCGCGTCCGCCCAGCCGCGCAGTTCGCGTTGGAGCGAGGGGGAAAGATGTTCGCCTTGGTAAAGCAGTCCCGTGAGCAGGATGAGCGCATCGAGCGGCTGCCCGCCCGGCTTCGAGGCCGGGACGAAACGCCCGGTCGCCTCGAGCCCGCGCAGCTTGAGCAACAACTGCACGCCCTGCGAACCGGACTTGCCGAGATAATCGCGCAACGCTTGACGCGCCTTTTCCGCGACCAGGATGCGCATGATCGGCGTGCTGCCATGCCGACCGGCGTCGGCGCGCAAGTTGAACAACGGGTCGAGAAACGGATCCCAACCGCCCCAGGCCACGAGAGCCGGCTGCTGCCGCGTGAATTGATCGAGCGCTGCGGCCAGCGCGGGCGTCCGCGGATCGTCGGTCGCGCGCGCGGCGGCGAGCACGAGCGAAGCCGGACCGATCTTTTCGATGTCGACCAAATCGCGGCCGTACGCCCCGAGCGACGGGGTGCCGCTGCCGGCGGCCCGCAACAGCGCGGGGCTCACCGAGGTGAGATTCACGGGCAGCATCCAGGCGCCGATCGCGAGCGCCACCCCGAGGACGACGAGCACGGGCGCGAATGCGCTGCCAGAAGGTCTCTGCGGGGCCGACTCGCTCATCTGCGTTGAAGTATTGGTTTGCCCGTGAGATTTCGCGAACCCACGCTGGCGGACTTCACCGACCGATGTCCCTGAGAATTGTTCACTACAATGAGCCGGTTTTGCACCGAAAGGGTGTAAAAATCGAAAAATTCGACGCGGCATTGGCGCAGCTCGCGGACGAAATGATCGAGACGATGCACGAGGCCGGCGGGATCGGTTTGGCCGCGCAACAAATCGGCCGCGCGATCCAGCTTTGCGTCGTCGATCTCCGCGACACCGAGGCGGAATTCAAATGGGAGTTCGACGGCGCGCGGCCCCCGCTCGAATTGTTCATGCCGCTGGCGATGGTGAACCCGGACGTCACGGTTGCCCGCGGCACGGCGGAAACCGTTTACGAGGAAGGCTGCTTGTCGTTCCCGAACATTCGCGGAGACATCAAGCGTCCGGATAAAATCACGGTCACGTTTCACGATCAGTACGGCATCCCGCACATCCTCACCTGCGACGGCTTGCTCGCGCGCTGCGTCCAGCACGAGGTCGATCACTTGAACGGCGTTTTGTTCATCGATCGCATGGACAAAAAAACGTTCAGCGGCCTCGAACCGAAGATCACCACGCTGGCGAAAGAGACGCGCGCGGGGATGAAGAAAAAGTAGCGCCCCGAGCGCGGGGACGAGACGGAGCGGACGAGCATCCAATGGCGGCGGCGCGCGTCTTGCCTGCTTCCAGGCCCAAACCTTCCGTTGGCGCGCCCAGCCTCACGTCCAGTGGAGTCGCCGCGCCGGGCGGATCTTCGGCCTGATCTCACATGACTATTCCCGCCGACATTCTCGCGCATTTGCCCGCCATTCAGCCCGGACTCGTCGTCGAGCCGGGCGAGTTCGTTTTTGCCGCGGCGTTTCTCGAGCACGGCCACATCTACGGCCAATGCAGCGGACTGATCGCCGCCGGCGCGCAGCTCAAATGGGTTTACGATCCCGACCCGAAAAAGGTGGAGGCGTTTCTCGCGCAACAACCGCACGCCAAAGTGGCGCGTTCGTTCGACGAGATTCTCGCCGACCCGGAGGTGAAGCTGGTCGCCGCGGCCGCCGTGCCGTCGGACCGCGCCGAGATCGGTTTCCGCGTCATGGACGCAGGGAAGGACTACTTCACCGACAAGACGCCGTTCACCACGCTCGAGCAGTTAAACGCGGCAAAGGCCGCGGTCGCGCGCACCCAGCGGAAATACATGGTGTACTACTCGGAACGGCTCCATGTGGAATCGGCGATGTTCGCGACGGATTTCGTGGCGAGCGGCGCGCTGGGCCGCGTGGTCCAGGTCCTCGGACTCGGCCCTCATCGCTTGAACAAGCCGGTGCGGCCCGAGTGGTTTTGGCAAAAAGCGAGATACGGCGGCATCCTCTGCGACATCGGCAGCCATCAATTCGAACAATTCCTCACTTATAGCGGCGCGAACGACGCGTCCGTGACGCAGGCGGCGGTGGCGAATTACGCCAATCCGGACCACGCCGAGTTCGAAGATTTCGGCGAAGCCTCGCTCCTCGGCAACAACGGCGCCTCGAACTATATTCGGATCGACTGGTACACGCCCGATGGGCTCAGCACCTGGGGCGACGGCCGGACGATCATTCTCGGCACCAAGGGCTACCTCGAGCTGCGCAAATACGTCGACGTCGCGCGCGAAAAAAGCGGCGACAACATCTACATCGTCGACGGACGCGGGGAACACCATCTCAACGTCACCGGGAAAATCGGTTTTCGCTACTTCGGGCAGCTGATCCTCGATTGCCTGCAGCGCACGGAGCACGCGATGTCCCAAACGCACGCGTTCAAGGCCGCCGAGCTATGCCTGCGCGCGCAAATGGCGGCGCGGCGGATCGCGTAGCGTTCGCGCACGCATTGTTTCCTCACGCAAAGGTCGCGAAGACGCGAAGGACGGAAATCTCCTGCCTTTGAGGTCGGGCCCTACCGATTCGATGCGACGCCTCGCCGGGCACCAACACGCCAGGCGAAGATTGGCGGCGGTTCGGTTGTCGGACATCCGGAACGCGCCCGGCTGCAACTTCGTGGTTGAGTGCCTGGCCCCCGGCGTTCGACGTTTTGGCGCACCCCATGAGCATCGCGACCCGCAAAGGAGACGACGGCAGCACGAGTTTGTTGTACGGCCAGAGAGTACCGAAAGACGATCCGCAGATCGAAGTCGTCGGCGCCTTCGACGAACTCAACGTCGCGCTCGGCGCCACTCGGCCGCTGTTGAGCGAGTCGGCCCGTGACGCGGAGCTGCGCACCTTATTGCTCACGCTTCAAAAAAATCTCGTCGCTTTGATGGGTGAAGTCGCTTGCGCCGAGAGCGACGTGGCGCGCCATGCCGCGTCGAATTTCCAAAAGCTGGACGTGGGCGACGTGCAACGACTCGATGCCGCGGTGGCGGTGTTGGAAGGCCGCGGCTTGAAATTCGACGGCTGGGCGACGCCTGGCGCGAACCCGCGGGCCGCCGCGTTCGACAACGCCCGCGCCGTCGCGCGCCGCGCCGAGCGCCGGCTGACCGGCTTGCCCCGACTCGGCCGCAACGTGCGTCCGGAGCTGCGTCAATTTATCAATCGGCTCTCCGATCTGCTCTGGCTCCTGGCGCGGGAGGCCGAGCAATGAGGCAAAACACCGGCTTGTCACGCGGGCGGTTTCTCCCAACGTTCGACGCCATGCTCGTCGCCATCGCCCTGATCCTCTTCGCCGCCAGCTGGCGTGTCATCGCCGTTTTCGCCCCCGCGCTTTCCAATTTCGCGCCCCTGATGGCGCTGACCTTTTGCGGAGCCGTTTACTTCCGCGACAAGCGGCTCTGGTTCGTGCCGATGCTCGCGCTGACGCTTTCGGATTTCTTCCTCAACTCGTATTACGCGGCCACGTTTCACACCACCTGGACGTGGGTCGGCGAGCTGATCCGTCTCGGTTGCTTCGCCGCGGCGCTGCCGATCGGCCGGATCGTGGCGGCCAACAAAAACTGGCTGAATCTCTTCAGCGGCGCGATCGCCGGCTCCGTCCTCTTCTACCTTGTGACGAACTCCGAGGCTTGGCTGAGCGACCCGGTGTATGCCAAGACCGCGGCCGGCTGGTGGCAGGCGATGACCGTCGGACATCCGACCTACGCCCCCACGCTCTTCTTCTTCCGCAACACGTTCGTGAGCGACCTGGCCTTCACCGGTCTCTTCGCCGTGGCGATGGAATATACCGCGCGCCGCACCGGCCGCGAAAGCCTGCTCGCGAAGCAGACGACGGCCTAGCCGACGGACGCGTCGAGTTCAGAGCGGTTTGATGTAGGGCGGGGTCTCCGTACCCCGCCGTC
Organism: uncultured Opitutus sp.; assembly: GCA_966252355.1. Classification (GTDB taxonomy): domain Bacteria; phylum Verrucomicrobiota; class Verrucomicrobiia; order Opitutales; family Opitutaceae; genus ER46. Next base: position 11,293 of record CBINOT010000025.1, read on the forward strand.
GCGCCTCGAGCGCCCGTCCCACAAACGACATTCCTCCGCCGTCGCGCGGTCCGACCGGAACGGCGGGTTCGGAGACCCCGCCCTACATTCCGATCCGTCGTACTCGTACTCTTTCTCGTTCTCTCGCCGCCTCCGCGCCAACCCACCGAGAGAACGAGAACGATTAAGAGCTCGAGAACGATGGCGGCTAGGGACGAAATCCCCGCGCGCCACGGCTTACAGCAAGTCGGCCGCGAGTTCGGCGAGCTTCGAGCGTTCGCCTTTCGTCAGCTTCACGTGCGCGGCGATCGCTTGGCCCTTCATTCGGTTGAAACAATAGACGAGGCCGTTGCTGCGCGAATCGACGTAGGGATTGTCGATCTGCGCCGGATCGCCGATGAGGACGATCTTCGAGCCCTCGGAAATGCGCGTGATCACGGTCTTCACTTCGTGCGGCGTGAGCTGCTGCGCTTCGTCGAGGATGAAGAAGCGCCGCGCGATCGAACGACCGCGAATGAAAGCGAGCGCCTCGATCTCGACCATGCCGCTCTTCAGCAAGCGCTCGTACGGCTTGGCGAGGCCGCTGCCGCCCCCGTTGCCATTGCCGTTGCCGTTCGCGTGATTGTTATGGTTGGCGGAACCGACCGACATCCCCGCGAGCAGCTGCTCGTCGCGTTTTTTCTGCTTCTTCTTTGAAACCTTCTTGGACGCGAATTGCGGATCCTTCGGCGGCTTGGACGGGATCAAAACCTCGAGCGCGTCGTGATACGGCTGCAGCCAGGGCTTCATCTTCTCCTCGAGCGAGCCGGGGAGAAAACCGATGTCTTTGCCGAGCGCGATCACGGGCCGCGAAATCGACACGCCGTCGTAACGCGAATTTTCCTCGTGCGTTTGATACAGCGCGCACGCGGTGGAGAGCAGCGTCTTGCCCGTGCCGGCTTTGCCGAAACACGTCAGGAGGTTCACGCTGTCGTCGAGCAGCGCATCCATGAAGAACTGCTGCTCGAGATTGCGCGCGCGAATCGGAATGCCGCCGGGCGCCTTGACGAAGTCCGGAAGCTTCAGCCGGCGGACGAGGCCGTCCCCAAAATAACGCGCCGGCATCGTCTTGCCCTCGTCGGAGCGCAGCAGGACATATTCGTTGAGATAGAGCGTCTTCGACAGCGAGTCGCGCAACTCGAACAAGCCCTCGGAGCAGAAGCGCTGGAGCTCGTAGACGTTCACGCCGATCTCGCGGTAGCTCGCCTCGTCGACGTCCTCGGGCACCTTGTCGTTGAGGTAATCCTCGGACTCCAGGCCGACCGCGCGCGCCTTGAGCTGCACGTTGACGTCCTTCGTCACCAGAATCGTCGGCGGCGGGTATTGCTCCTGCACATACAGCGCCGCGGCGATGATCCGATTGTCCTTCTTCGTCAGGTCCGGGAGGATCGCCCGCAGGCGATCCATCGCTTGCGAGCGCCGATTCGGCTCGGCGAGGTACGGATTGATGATGATCGAAAGGGTGCCGCCATTATCGAGCTCGACGCCTTCATGCATGGAGCGCGAGTCGGGCAGCAGCTCCTGAAGGATGCGATGCACGCGACGAGCGTTGCGACCACGCTCGGTAGACTGCTCGGCCTTGATGGCATCGAGTTCCTCAAGCACCTCGACCGGAATCGCGAGGTTGTTTTCCTCGAACTTGAAGATCGACTGCGGATCGTGAAGCAGAACGTTCGTGTCCAACACGAAGGTCTTAACCTTGGCCGATACCTTGATCCGCGAGATTGGGGCGTTAGCCCCGCGCAGGTTTTCCATCGGGTTGTGGATATCTTGTGAAGAACTGTGAACAACTCGGGGCCGGGTTGTCGATGACAGACTTGGTTGTCCGCGCATCGACGCACCAACCCGTGCTAGGCAAACGATCTAAAAACAACGTTGGGTTCCGAACGGACGAGAAATGAGAAAATTTTCGCAAACTCGCAGCGCATCGACGTGCGCCGTCTGAATGGCGCCACGTGGCAGAGGAACGTCGCGGAAAGAAAATGCCGCATCGGCGATGGAGTATTGTTCGGCTGCAAGCGAGAAGGTCCTAAGGGGAAAAGGAAGCGGACGTTGCTTTTTTCGTACCACGCTAGACCCGCGACGCGGCGAAAAGTTTGCCCGGCCGTTGGTGGGTCTTGCCCTAGCGTGACCGCGCGAACTTGGCCGCCTGTTGTAACGAGTCCCGTTGCTTCTTGTTTAAATCGCTTGGGCTTGGAGTGCGGAGCGGGGATTGCGGATTGATGTAGAGCGGGGTCGCCGCACCCCGCCGTCGCGCATCGAACGCCCGCCCAAAAAACCGACGTTCGTCCGCGGATCCCGTGCGCGCGTTCGACAATGCGCGCACGCGAGCATTTGCGTGCACCAGCGTTTCTCGCCGTTTTCGCGGGCGAAGTTTTTCGGTCTCCCTCCGTACCTACCCCTTTCGTTTCGTCCCCTCGTCTCGCCGGTCGCGTCGCCCCCCGCCCGCAAACCGAGCCGACCCAACCGTCACGGTTGACCGCTCGGCGTGCCCAAAGGACGTCGCGTGAAACGCACCCCTTCGCCGCCGACTCTCGGCGGCAAAATAAAACAACCACCACAGTCCACACCCACCCATGAACAACCACGTTATCCTCCGCCGAGCCGCTGCGCTGCTCGGCGCGGCCGTCGCCCTCGCCTCCTCGCCCGTCGCGTCGGCGGCCGACGGCTATGGCCGTAACGCCACCGGCGGCGCCGGCGGCTCCAGCGTCACGGTTACGACCGCCGCTCAGCTGCACACCTACGCCGAATCGGCCTCCACCTACATCATCACGGTCTCCGGCACGATCGATCTCGGCGGCACCAGCGTGAAGGTGAAATCGAACAAGACGATCAAGGGCGCGAACACCAGCGCGACGATCAAGGGCTGCCTCGATCTCGGCGGCGGCGGCGTGAACAACGTCATCATCCAAAACTTGAACATCACGAACCCGGGCGGCGACGGCGTCACCTGCTGGAGCGCGACGAATGTCTTCTGCACGAAGTGCAATTTCTACGACTGCGGCGACGGCTGCTTCGACGTCACGCAAGGCGCCAGCAAGGTCACGGTCTCGTGGTGCAAGTTCTCCTACCCCTCGCAGGTGGACCACCGGTTCTGCATGATCCTCGGCAACGTCGACGTTTCGCAGAATTACGAGACGACGCTGCACCACTGCTGGTTCTCGAGCCGTTGCGACCAGCGCATGCCGTCGGGCAGCTACAGCATGGCGCATATCTACAACAACTACTTCAACTGCTCGGGGAATAGCTACTGCACCAACACCCGCACGGGCGGAAATTGGATCGCGCAAAACAACTACTACTCCGGCGTGAAGAGCCCCCTCTACGAGGAATCGGGCGGCAAGATCAAGTCGTCGGGCAACACCTTCGCGAATTGCTCGGGCAACATCAACATCGCCACGGGCAGCGGGTTCACGCTGCCGTATGGCTACACGCTCGACGCCACGTCGGACGTTCCCACGCGCGTCCAAGGCGGCGCCGGCAACCGCTAATCCGATCGGTCTTAATCGCGCGCGGCAGCGACGCCAATCGCGGCCGCGCGTCCTCGGTTTTACTATGCGTCGCTTTCCTTCGCTCCTCGCGCGCCGCTGGCTGTGCGGCCTGCTTTTCGTCGCCACGTTGCGCGCCAACCCGGCGCCGGCGCCGAATCCCGTGCCGGAATACCGCGCCCTCGCCGCGCTGTCGTTCGAGGAGCTGAAAACGGCGCTCGAACGCGCCGGCTGGCCGGCCGCGCATGTGCAGGGCATCCTGAGCGCCGAGATTCAACGCCGGCTCAATCCGCCGGCCGAGGTGCGCGACGCCGAGCTGCGCCCCTTCGAGTTTTGGCGCACCGGTCCCGACGCCGAAGCCTTGTCCCCCGCCGATCTGCGCCAGCGCGACGCGGAGCGCGAACGCCGCGAGGCCGCGGTGCGCGAGACCTTCGACCGTCTTTTTCCCGCGACCGAACCGGAGGAAAGCCCCGCGCTGCGCCGTTGGCGCGAAAAACGCGAGTGGGGCGCGCTCTCCGGCGAGAAGCGCCAGGCCATCGCCGCACGGCTGGCCCGCGCCGACGCCGAGCGCGACGCGATCATGAATGCGCGCGGCGGTCTGCTCACCCGCGCCGAGTGGCATCAAGTCTGGAAATCGCAGGATCAGGCGCGCGCCGATATCGAACACCTGCTCACGCCGGAGGAATTGCTCGATTACGATTTGCGCGCGTCGCTCACCGCCAACCGGCTCCGCCACGAGCTCGATAACTTTCAGCCGACGAAGGACGAGTTTCTCGCCCTCTTTCGGCTGCGGCATCCGTTCGATCTTCGCTTCGCCACGAAACCGCCGGGCTCCGATCCGGACATCGACGCGGAGCGCAACCGCGCGGCGGCGGAGGTCGACCGAAAGATCGCCGCCGCGCTCGGGCCCGCCCGCTACGCCGATTACCAGCTGAGCCTCGATCCCGCGTGCCAGCTGCTCCAGCACGACGGACGGTTCAGCCAAGTCGACGCGCCCACCGTTCGCGCGCTGTACCGAAAATTGCTCCGCACGCGCGAAAAGCTCGCCCCACTCGGCGCGGCCAGGTCGGCCGACGCCGAGGCCGCGCGCGCCGCGGAAAAAGCGGCGCTGTTCGCGGAATTTCGCCGGCATTTCGACGAGGAAAGCGCGCGCCGCTTTCTGCAAGAGCAGGAGCTGTGGCCCTAGTCCGCCGACGCCGCGCCACCCTCTCGACCCCTTTGCGATACACCGTCGCATTCCAACCCAAAACACACACGTACCAATGAAACTCCTCACTTCGGTCATCCTCGCTGCGGGGATCGCCTCTTCAGCGCTCGCTGCCACGCGCAGCGTGCCTTCCCAATACTCCACGATCCAAGCCGCCGTTAACGCCGCCGTGTCGGGCGATACGATCAGCATCGCTGACGGTATCTATAACGAACAGGTGACCATCCCGAGCACCAAGTCGAACATCCGCCTCATCGGCGCGACCCAAACGGGCGTGAAGATTCGCTCGGGCAGCGGCCAGACGACGATGACGATCCACGGCACGGATATCACGTTCTCCACCCTGACGATCGAAAACACCCTGCTGAGCGGCTCGACCACGAGCCACGCGGTGTACGTCGACAGCAAGCGCGTCGAATTCCATCGCTGCTACATCAACGGCTGGCAGGACACGTTCGCGATCTGGAACAACGCGGTCGTCTATTGCACCTTGAGCGAAGTCCGCGGCTGCGTCGATTTCATCTACAGTGGCGGCACGGCCTTCTTCTCGTCGTGCAACATTCGCCAGATTCGCTCGACCGGCGGCGTCAACGCCGCCCCCAGCACCCCGCAGAACGTGACCTACGGGCTCGTGTTCTCTTCCTGCACGATTTGCCGGAGCAGCGGCGTGCCCGACAATAGCTCGACGCTGATGCGCCCCTGGTATCCCTACGGCCAAACCGCGTACATCAACTGCAGCATGGACAGCCACATCACCGCGGCGGGCTGGAGCCCCTGGGACGGTCGGGAGCTGACGTGCCGTGCGGCCGAGTACGGCAGCAAGACGTTGTCCGGCGCGACGATCGACCTTTCGAAACGCGCGTCGTGGGTCAAACGCCTCACCTCGACCGAGGCCGCGCAATACTCGCGGAGCAACGTTCTCGGCGGCTGGACGCCCCCGCTGTAACCGACATCTCAATGCAGGGCGGCGTCTCCGGACCCCGCCGTCAGAGCGCGCGGCGGATCGAATGGCGAACGAGGTATGCGGATCGCATGCCCGAAGCCAATCGCAGGCCCCCCTCACCTTCTAGTACAGCCCCGCGAACGGCGGTGCGGCAGCGATGCCGCACCGCCGTTTCTTTTTGCGACGGGTCGACGATGCCGCGATTCGGGCTCGCCTGACAGGCCGGTAATCTATTCACCGCTCGGTGGCTCGTGCGCCATGCATCTCGACGACATCAAACACGCTCTGCTCGAATCTTATCGCAGCCACGGTGGCATCAACCACGTCGATGGCAGTAATCTCCCCTCGCAGGAGTCCGTGAACTTGCTCGCCGGCGACTGCATGCACCTGCTGTTTCCCGGTTATTTCGAAGAATCGGGCCTCACGGAGCGGGAGCTGCCGGCGCATATCAGCAAATTGCTGACCCGGGTCGAAAAGCGCTTGGCTGCGGAAATCGAGAAATGCCTGCGCTTCGCCAAAATCGCCGACCCCGCGCAGAAATCGCGCGAATGCACCGAGGCGTTTCTCGCGCAGCTGCCGGAGTTGCGCAAAATCATCACGACGGACGTCGAGGCCGCCTACGCCGGCGATCCGGCCGCGCGCAGCGTCGAAGAAATCATCGTCGCTTACCCGTGCGTCCTGGTCATCTCCGTCCAACGGCTCGCTCACGTGCTCTATCATCTGCGCGTGCCGCTGCTGCCGCGCATGCTCACGGAATACGCGCATGAGCGCACCGGCTGCGACATTCACCCCGGCGCCCAACTGGGCAGTCACTTTTTCATCGATCACGGCACGGGCGTCGTCATTGGCGAAACCGCCCGTGTCGGCGCGCACGTGAAGCTGTACCAAGGCGTGACGCTCGGCGCGAAGTCGTTCGAAGTCGACGACGAGGGCCGGCCGATCAAGGGCGTGAAGCGGCACCCCGACATCGGCGACAACGTGACGATCTACGCGCACGCCACGATCCTCGGCGGCGACACGCACATTGGCGCGCACTCGATCATCGGTTCAAACGTGTGGCTGATGAAATCGATCCCCAACGAGTCGGTCGCCTACTTCAAAGGCGAGAATCTTGTGATCCGCTCCCGGCGCAAAAAAGAAGCCTTGGTCGAGCACATCGCCGCCCCCTCGCACGATCACGATTGGGAAATCTAGGGATTTTCGATTTTGGATTCTGGATTCTGGATTTTGGATTTTGGATTGCGTAGTGAAGAGCTGTGGGAGGGCTTTACGCCCCGACCGGCGCGTGAGCCTGTTGTAGCTGGCCTCCTAGAGGCCGGCCGGGTGCCATTGTGCCGGGGAGTAAAGCCTCTCCCACCGTTCAAAGCCTCAGACTTTTTTCCGCGGATAACGCAGATCACCGCGGATTGCCTTCAATCGCAGATTCGCGTGCCTTCGCGCTCTTCGCGGTTCTCTCCCGGCTTGTTGATTGGGTCCTTCAGCGTTTCAGCCTTTCAGCGTTTCGTTCACGCCGCCGTCTGCGTTTCTTTCAAGCCGAGGACTTCGCACACCGATGCGCACAATCCCAGGAAGGTCTCCTCGCCCAGCGCGAGCCGGTGGCCCTTCAGATGGGCGACGCCCCAGCGCCGGCGCAGCTTGCGGTGGCCGAGCGGCAAGGAGAGCAGTGAGCCGTTTTCCAATTCGCTGCGCGCAATCCACGGCGCGATCACGCCTGCGCCGATGCCGATTTTCACCAGCTCCTTGATCGCCTCCATGCTGCCGAGCTCGATGAAATTGCTCAGCGAGATCTTCTCCTCGCGGAAATATTCGCTCACGAGCCGGAACGTATAGCTCGTCTTGTTATAGAGCACGAGCGTCTCGTTCTCGATCGATTCTCGCGGCGCTCGCCCCAGCTTAGCCCACGGATGCAGCGGCGCGACGAGGAAGCGCAGTTCGTCCTGAAAAAGCGGCACGAACGCGAATTCCGACAACACCGCCGGCGGCGGCTCGATCATCAACGCGAGATCGATGTGGCCGCCGCGCAATAAATCGAGCTGATGGCCATGATCGCCCGGCTCGATCCGAATCACGCATTTGGGATAGCTCTGCCGAAATTCCCGCAACACCACGGGCAGGATATGCTGGCACGCCGTCGTGCTGGCGCCCACGCGCAACCGGCCGTGGCCCCATTTCGTCAAGGTATCGAGGCCCGCGCGCGCCGACTCCATCTCGCGCAGAATTTTTTCCGTGTGGCGGAGAAATTGCTCGCCCGCCTGGGTCAGCAGCACCCGGCGGCCGACGCGATCGAGCAGCCGGCAGCCGACGTCCTCCTCCAGCGCCTTGATGGCATGGCTGACGGCGGACTGCGTGAGAAAAAGATCTTTCGCGGCGAGCGTGAAGCTCCCGCGGCGCGCCAAGGCGGCGAAGGCGTAAAGCTGCCGACTATCGAGCGTGGGCTTCATGGATGAGAGCACTTCATTTGGACGATGAATTCTTTGAACAGCAGTAATTGCGCCAGGTCCGCGCGCTGGCACAGCGGCGGCTAAAACGACCGCCATAAACTCGCTGCCATCATCCTCCTCCATCGTGCATCTTCGCCGGCATAACCGCACGCTTCACGTGGGTTTTGTCGCGCTCACCGACGCAGCGCCGTTCGCCGTGGCCGAAGCCCGCGGCTATTTCGCGGCGCAAGGCCTTCACGTCGAGCTGCACCGGGAAATCGGCTGGGCGACGCTCCGCGACAAAATCATCTACGGCGAGCTCGACGCCGCCCAGGCGCCGGCACCGATGCTCTGGTCGGCGCAATTGGGGCTGAATTGTCCGGCGTCGGACGTGCTCACCGCCCTGGTGCTCAATTTGCACGGCAACGCGATCACCGTGTCGCGTGCGCTGTGGGACAGCGGGGCCCGCGACGACGAAGCGCTGCGCGCCTTCGTGCGCGAGCGGCAGCAGAAACGGCAAACCGCCACGTTTGGCGTCGTGTTCCCCTACTCCTCTCATCACTTGCTGCTGCGCGCCTGGTTGCAGGCCGCCGCCATCGACCCGGACCGGGATGTGCGCATCGTCGTCGTACCGCCCGCGCAGATGTTCCGCAACCTGGCCGCCGGCACGATCGATGGCTTCTGCGCCGGCGAGCCGTGGAACACGCTCGCCATCCGCGAAAACATCGGCCGCTGCCGCCTGTGCAGCGCGACGCACCAGCCCGGCCACATGGAAAAGGTGCTCATGGTCACGCAGGCCTTCGCCGAGACGCGCCCGGAGGAGCACGCCGCGCTCGTCACCGCGCTCATGCAAGCCTGCGCCTGGTGCGACGAGCCGCGAAACCGCGAGACGCTCGCCGAGCTGCTCGGCGGCGCGCGTTACCTGAATACCCCGGCGCGCGTGATCGCCCCGGCGCTCAATGGCCATTTCGACTATGGCTGGGAAGGCGCCGAGCCGGTGCCGGACTTCCATGTTTTCCATCGCGGCGGCGCCAACGTGCCCTCCGCGGCCAAAGCGGCGGCGCTGCAAGCCGCGATGGCGACCGCCGGGCTCCTCGAGCCCGCCGCCGCCGACCCCGAATTACCCCGCCGTCTGTTTCGCGAAGATCTCCATCGCGAGATCGTCCACTACAACATACCCAATGAAATCGCCTCATCGTCCGACCTCCGCGGGGTCCGCAGCGCCTAACCGGGACACCGCTTCACTGAATCGCCGCCAGTTCATCACGCGCACCGCCGCGGGCGTCGGAGCCGCCGCGCTTTGGTCCGCGCTCGGCCATCGCGCCTGGGCCGCCACCGCCGCCAGCACCGGCGAAGGGCCGGAAACGCCGAATCTCAACTTCGGCATGATCGCCCTGACCGATTGCTCGCCCATCGTCATCGCGCACGAAAAAGGGCTGTTCAAAAAATACGGCATCAATTCGACCGTCACGAAGGGCGCCAACTGGGCCGCGATTCGCGACAATCTCTCCACCGGCTCGATTCAAGCCACGCACATGCTGATCGGCATGCCGCTCGCCTCCACCATGGGGCTGGCCGGTTCGCCCAAGAAACCGATGGTCATTCCGTGGCTGCTCAACCGGAATGGGCAGGCCATCACGCTGAAGACCGAATGGAAGGGCAAAGTCGCCGCGGACCCGAAAGCGCTGCGCCCCTTCGTCGACCAGGCCAACAAGCTCGGCGAGCCGCTGACGTTCGCGATGACGTTTCCGCCCGGCACCCACGCGATGTGGCTGCGGTATTACTTGGCCGCGGGCGGGATCGATCCCGACAAGGACATCACGCTCATTGTCGTGCCGCCGGCCCAGATGGTCGCGAACATGAAGATCGGCAAGATGGACGGCTTCTGCGTCGGCGAGCCCTGGGGCGCGCGCTCGATCGCCGATCGGATCGGCTTCACGTCGGTTTCGACCCAAGACCTGTGGAAAGACCACCCGGAAAAGGTCTGCGCCTTCACCGAAGAGTTCGCCGAAAAAAATCCGAAGACCGTCAAGGCCGTCCTCAAGGCCCTCCATGAAGCGAGCGTCTGGCTCGACGATCTCGGCCACCGCCCGGAGCAATGCGAGATCGTGTCCAAGGCCACGTATATCAACTGCGACGCGAAAACGATTCTGGGCCGCCTCCAGGGCCATTACGACTACGGCGACGGGCGCACGAAGGAAGACGAGTACTTCATGTCGTTCAGCAAGCGGAACTGCAATTACCCGCAGGCGAAGTACGCGAAGTGGTTCCTCTCGCAATTCCGCCGCTGGGGCATGGTCACCGGCGCGCCCGACTACGACGGCATCGCGAAACGAGTGATGCGCGCGGATCTCTACGCCGAAGCGATGAAGGAGATCGGTTACGCCCACGGCGGCGCCGACGACTCGCCCGAGACGTTCTTCGACGGCGTCACCTTCGATCCGAAGGATCCGGAAACGTACGCCAAGAGCTTCGCCGTGAAGCATCTCAAAGGCTGAGGCCATGAGCCCGGCTTCGCGCTCGTTGGCCCTCTACCGCGATGCGCTTCGCCGCCGCGCGGTTTGGGTGCGCGCCGCGAAGCTCGGGCTCGTCGTCGGCTTCATTCAAGTGTCGTTGAACCAAGGCGACCACTGGTTGCGCCACCAAGTGACGACCGCCGTCGTCGTCAAAACCATTCTTTCCCCGCTGCTCTCGTTCAGTATCGCGTTCGCCTCCTGCGTCGCGACGCACGTTGAAAATCTCCGCCGCACCGCGGCGCCGCATCCATGAAAAAATTGAGTCTGGACTGGTTCCTTCTGCCCGCGATCGGCATCGCGATCGTCGTCGCCGCGTGGACGATCTCGAGCACCACCTGGGCCTCGAACTTGCCGTCGCCCTGGAAAACGTGGGTGGCGAGTCGCGAATACATCCTCCAGCCGTTCGCCAAGCGCGGCGAAATGGATCAAGGCATCCTGCGCTTCACCTGGTACTCGCTGCAGCTGGTGGCGAAGGGCTACGCGCTCGCGCTGCTGATCGGCACGCCCATCGGTTTCCTGCTCGGGCTCTCGGCGACGTTCACCAAGATCTTCGACCCGATCATTCAAATCCTTCGTCCCGTTTCCCCGCTGGCGTGGTTGCCGCTGGGCTTGGTGTTGTTCCTCAACGCGGGCAAGGAAGCCGGCACGCTCGGCGCGCTGTTCACGATCGCCATCTGCTCGATGTGGCCGACGGTCCTGAATACGGCGGTCGGCGTGCGTGCCGTGCCGCAGGACTATCTCAACGTCGGGCGCGTGCTGAAATTGTCGCGCTGGAAAACGCTCACCAAGATTCTCGTGCCGGCGGCGCTCCCTTACATGTTCACCGGCTTCCGGCTCAGCCTCGGCATCGCGTGGCTCGTGATCGTGGCCGCCGAAATGCTGACCGGCCGTCCCGGCGTCGGCGGGTTTCTGTGGCAGGAGTACAACAGCCTCGTCTACGAGCACATCATTCTCTCGATCATCACGATTGGCCTCATCGGCTTCGCCCTCGACCGCCTGATGAGCCTCCTCGAACGCCGGTTCAAGACCGCTTGACGGGAATCAAGGCCACAGAGCAGCCGCTCGTTTATGATTTACGATCTACGATTTATGATTTCTGGCCGTCGTGCGAGTGGCATTGAAGATACGCGTGAGCTCATTGGCCTCCGTTTGAAGCGCTCGAAGTCGCTTAGCGGGCAACATCCCCGCGCGCACGGTGATCACGAGCCAAAGGTCGGTTTCGTCGGCCTCTTCCAGGACGATCGTGATCTTATTGATCAAGTCGGCCCGCGACTTGCCTCGCAGCGCCGCCCGATAATTCGCTGCGACCGAACAACCGCTGCGCGCAGCCTGATTGGAAACCGCCCGTCCCGACGCCGCATTTGGCAGCGCATTCGCGAGCCGAAGCACGCGAACCGCGAATCGAATGGTCCTTTCTTTGAGCTCAGCTGAATTCATACGCGCGAGCACCATCGGTTTCATAACAGCCATCAATCATAGGTCATAGATCATAAATATTCACCTGTGCCCTTCTTCCCTCCGCCCAACGTCCGCAAGCGCCTCTTCGCGTCCTTCGCGTGAGGCCCCCTCCGATGTCTTTTCTTACTCTCAGCCATGTCTCCAAATCCTTCGGCGATCGGAGCGTTTTGGCGGACGTCAATCTCAGCATCGCACGCGGCGAGTTCGTCGCGATCGTGGGCTACTCCGGCTCGGGCAAGACCACGCTGATTTCGCTCATCGCCGGGTTGATTCAACCGGACCAGGGCACCGTAAAACTCAACGATCTCGAAATCACCGGCCCCGGCCCCGATCGCGGCATCGTGTTTCAAAACTACAGCCTGCTGCCGTGGCTCACCGTCTATGAAAACATCGCGGTGGCCGTGGAGCAGGTTTTCCCGAACTACACGGCGGAAAAACGCCGCCAGCACATCGAAAAGTATATCGCGATGGTGAACCTCACGCCGGCCCGCGACAAATTGCCGCGGCAACTTTCCGGCGGCATGCGCCAGCGCGTGTCGGTCGCCCGGGCGCTGGCGATGGATCCGCAGATCCTCCTGCTCGACGAGCCGTTGTCCGCCCTCGACGCGCTCACGCGTTCGACGCTCCAAGGCGAGATCGAACGCATCTGGGAGGCGAACAAGAAGACCGTCGTGCTCATCACCAACGACGTCGACGAGGCCTTGCTGCTCGCAGACCGCATCATCCCGCTCACGCCCGGACCGGGCGCGACGCTCGGCGACGCCGTGCCGGTGGCGCTCGCACGGCCGCGCGATCGCAAGGCGCTCAATCACGATCCCGAGTTCAAGCGGCTGCGCGCGCTCGTGACCAATCAGCTGCTCGGCTTCAACCGTCACCGGACGACCAAGATCACCAAAAAGCTGACGCTCCCGAACATCCTCCCGGAAAACCTCGAGCTTCCGCGCACGTCGCGCCGCCGTCCGCTGCGGCCCAGCGAAATCAAAAAAGAAGAAGTCGCCGTCTCCGCCTAACCTGTCTTCCCACCCTCAACCGCCCTTCGCCATGTCGTCCTTCCTCGAAATCTCCCAACTCGGCAAAGTCTATCCCACGCCGAACGGCCCCGCCGTCATCGTCGAGAATTTCGACTGCAAGATCCAGAAGGGCGAATTCATCGCGCTCATCGGGCATTCGGGCTGCGGCAAATCGACCGTCCTCTCGATGATCGCCGGGCTGACGGAGGTGACGTCCGGCGGCATCATTCTCGCCAACCGCGAAGTCGCGGGCGCGGGGCCGGACCGCGGCGTCGTGTTTCAATCGCCGTGCCTGCTGCCCTGGCTGACCGCCTTCGAAAACGTCATGCTGGGCATCGACCAAGTGTATTACACCGCCGACGCCGAAGAACGCCGCCAGATCGCGGAATATTATTTGAGCGTCGTCGGCCTCGCCGATGCCATGCACAAAAAGCCGGCCGAGCTCTCGCAAGGCATGCGGCAACGCGCCGGCATCGCGCGCGCCTTCGCGCTCTCCCCCAAGGTGCTCCTGCTCGACGAGCCGTTCGGCATGCTCGATTCCCTCACGCGCTACGAGCTGCAGGACGTGCTGCTCGATCTCTGGCAAAGAGATCAAAAGACCGCGGTCATGGTCACGCACGACGTCGACGAAGCGCTTTTCCTCTCGGATCGCGTCGTGATGATGACCGACGGGCCCGCCGCGACGGTGGGAGAGATTCTCGAAGTGAAGTTCCCGCGCCCCCGCTCCCGCAAGGCGCTGCTGGAGGACCCCGAATACTATCGGCTGCGGGAGGAGCTGATCGGCTTCCTCGAGGAACGTTCCCATCGGCGCCCGCACGCGAGTCCGATGCCCACCCCGCCCGTCGCGCCACCCGCGCCGCGCGCGGGACTGCAGCGGTTCCTCCACGCCCTGACTGCCGCCTGAGCTTCGCCACCCCCGCCGACTTTTTCTTCCCATGAACACCATGCTTCGACTCCTCGCGTTTTTCGCGGTGTCCGCCACTGCCCTTCCGGTGGCGCGCGCTCAATACGTGCCGCCGCCCCCGGCGCGTCCCTTCCCCGGCTTCCTCAACGAGCAGCTTCGGGCGGGAAACGTCTACATGAGCGCATGGGACATCGGCGCGAATTACCGGCTGCGCTTCGACGACAAGCTTGGCGCCGGCACCACCGATGCCGGTTCGAACTGGGATTTTTCCGCCCGCGGCATCGACGATAACAACAACCAGTACTTCGTCTCGCGACTCATGCCCCGCGTGGCCTACACCGGCAAGTGGGTCGCGTTCACGGTGGAAGCGCGCTCGAGCTACTCGTTTGACGACGAACGCTACATCGCGACCGCCGCCGGCAAAGGCCTGACCGACCGCGACGCCGGCGTCGATTTGCACCAAGCCTTCGTGCTCGTCGGCAATCACAAGCAATTCCCCCTCTCGCTGAAAATCGGCCGGCAAGAGCTCGTCTACGGCGACCAGCGCTTGGTCGGCCATTTTCGCTGGGGCAATAACGCCCGGACGTTCGATGCGGTGAAGGTTCGCTGGCAAAACAAGTTCTGCGGCGTCGATCTCTTTACCGGCGGCGTCGTGTACACCGACTCGAGCAATTTCAACCGCGCGAACTCGCAGGATCATTTCTCGGGTGCGTACTTCAATTTTCCGACGCTGCTGAAGAACGAGATCACGGAAGCGTATTTTCTGGCGCGCAACGTCGAGCGGGGAATCGTGACCGACGATTGGAGCGGCGTCGCCGCGCCGTTCCGCTTTCCCGCGCCCCAAGACGTTTATACGCTCGGTGCGCGCGTGAAGTCTAAGCCGGGCGCCTACGAGGCGTGGGACTACGGCTACGAGCTGATGTATCAGTTCGGCAATCGCACGGCGGTTTTCCCCGCGACCACCGTGGCGGCCGCCCTGGCCGCGCCGCGCCTCGATCACCATGCCTACGCCGTGATGCTCCAAGCTGGCTACACCTGGACCAAGGACGCCCATCAGCCACGGCTCGCGTTTATTTATAGCTACGGCTCGGGCGACAAGAGCGCGACCGACAGCTCGAGCAACACGTTCCAAAATCTATTCCCCACGAACCACAGTTTCTACGGCTACATGGATCTCAATAGCCTGCAGAACCTGCACGATTTCCGCGTCGCGTATACGTACAAGCCCACGACGACGTCGATCGTGGCGCTCGAAGGGCACTCGCACTACCTGAGCCGCACGACGGATTTCTGGTACAACGTCGCCGGCGTGCCGCGCAATTTCACCGGTGCCGCGGTGGGCAGCGGTGGCGGCTATCGAGTGAATCCGAGCTACAGCCGCCATGTCGGCGAAGAGCTCGATCTCGTCGCCGCCTGGGCCTTCCGGCCGTACGCGCAAATCGAGGCGGCGGCGTGCCATTACTTCCGTGGGTCGTACATCAAACAGTCGCTCGCCGCCGTGGGCTCGAAAGACGCCAACTACGTCTACGTGCAGCTGACGTTGAATCTGTAACGCGTTCGAGTGCCACGGGCGTCTCGCCCGTGGCTCGCGTCCCGATCGGAACACCTTCGCGCCCTTCGCGTGAGGAAAAATCAATGCCGGATCGCATGAGCGACGCTCATCGTTCGCGGCAAAATAATTCACTGCATTGCTCCTACGTGATGGCGTGAACGCTGCTCATGGGTGCGCGCTCGCCTATGAAGCTATCGCAACTCAAAGCCTCCGGTCACTGGCCCACCCTGTTCACGTCGTTCCTCTACTTCGACGTCAGTTTCATGGTCTGGACGATTCTCGGCGCGCTCGCCGCGTTCATCGCTCCGGCGCTCGGGCTGTCGCCCCAGCAGAAATTCCTGATGATCGCGACGCCCACGCTCGCGGGCGCCTTCCTGCGCATCGTGCTGAGCTTGTTGACCGATCGCATCGGCACGAAAAACACGGGGATCCTCGCCCAGCTGGTCGTCATGACCGGATTGCTCATCGCGTGGCGCATGGGGCTCTCGTCGCTGAACCAAGCGCTCGCGCTCGGTGTCGTGCTCGGCGTGGCCGGCGCGAGCTTCGCGGTCGCATTACCTCAAGCCGGACGCTGGTATCCGCCGCAAATGCAGGGTGTCGTGCTGGGGCTGGCGGGAGCCGGCAACATCGGCGTCGTGATCGATCACTTGCTCGCCCCGCGCATCGCGGCGGCGTTCGGCTGGCGCGCGGTGTTTGGCGCGGCGATCATCCCGCTCGCCCTCGCCTTTCTCCTCTACGTGGTGTTTTCGAAAGAGCCGCCGGGGAAATTCAAAAAGAAGCGGCTGGCCGACTACTTCGCGCTGCTCGCCGAGCGTGACGCGCATTGGTTCTGCTTTTTCTACACGATCAGCTTTGGCGGCTTCGTCGGTCTCGCGACGGCCTTCGCGATCTACTTCCGCGACGAATTTGGTCTCGCGCCCGTCGCGGCCGGCGAGTTTGCCGCGTTCTGCACCCTGGTGGGCGCATTGGGCCGGCCGATGGGCGGTGCGCTGGCCGATCGCTTCGGCGGAATTCGCTCGCTCGGAATTTTCTACTCGGTCGCCGGAACCGCCATGGTCGTCGCGGCCGTTTCGCATAATCTCTGGGTGTGCGGCGGCGCGTTCTTCATCGCCTCCGGGGCGTTCGGCATGTGCAACGGCTCGGTGTTCCAACTCCTGCCGCAACGCTTCGCGAAAGACATTAGCGTGATGACGGGACTCGTCGGCTGCGGCGGCGGCATCGGCGGCTTTCTGCTCGGCATGCTCTTCGGCGCTTCGAAAGAACACACCGGCAGCTACGTCACCGGCATCCTCTTCTTCGCCGGCTTGTGCGGCGTCGCGTTGATCGGATTGCGACTCGTCAAGACCCGCTGGCGCACCACTTGGGGCGCGGTCGCCGCCGCGCGCATTTGAAGCCGCCCTCTGCAAGAGGGCTCAAACCCGAACAACCACAGATGAACACAGATGGATCAAACCCACGCCCGGTCGTGCCTTCCATTCGTGTTCATCCGTGTCCATTCGCGGTTAAAGGTCTTCTGGTTTGAAGTGGTTTTGCCCAAGAACGAGTTCCCCTCCAATCGCCGCCGAGGACACAGAGCTCCAACCCAGAGGCAGCAGGAGGCCGCAAAGCATGCGATCGATTCGATGCGCGCGGTTCGTTATCCAGCAAGCAGGCTCCGATGCGGAGATAGAGGATTTTCTCCGTGAACTCTGTGTCGGAGCTCTGTGTCCTCTGTGGCCCATCGGTTTTCTGCGTTGGCAGGTGAAATGCACCGACTACCGATTCGCTTATGCATCTCCACATTTCCGGCCACGCGGTCGCTCGACGTGACGGCAAGCCGTGCGAAGATGCCTGGGCGGCGCGCGAGCGTGACGGCATTACGGTGGCCGCCTTGGCCGATGGCATCAGCGCGAGCCGCGAGGGCGGGATCGCCGCCCGCCGCGCCGTCGACATGCTCGTCGACTATTGTCTGTCGCGACCGCGCTCCTGGAGCGCGCGACGCGCGCTGGCGGAATTCACGACGCAAATCAACCGGCACTTGCATGCGGAGTCGATGGAGCGACACGGCACGCCCGAACTCGCCTGCACGCTCAGCGCGATCCTCATCGAGGGCGGCCGCTTGTACGGCTGCAATGTCGGCGACTCGCCCGTCTTCCATTGGCGCCGCGGCCGGCTCCAACCGCTCGCGGAAACGCACACGCTCGCTCAACCCGGCTTCGATCATGTGCTCACCCGCGCGCTGGGCTTGGAAGCCGCCGTCGATCCCTACTTCTTCGAATCGGAATTGGTCGAGGGCGACCTGGTGCTGCTCTGCTCGGACGGCGTGACGAGCGCGCTGGCCGAGACGCGCGTGCTGGAGCTCTTATCGCGACGCCCCACCGCGCGCACGATCGTCAATGCCGCGCGCGACGTCGCCGAGGGCAACGAAGAACTCCGCGACGACGCGAGTGCCGTGGTGATCGACGTCATCGACATTGGCGACGCCAGCGCCACCGCGCGCCAACGGCTGGAGGTGATCGACGTCTTGCGCCCGGGCGACGCGATCGACGGCCACCGGCTCCTGCGCCCGCTCGTCGACAGCACCCGCGTATGGCTCGCCGAAGATCCGGCCCGAGCGAAAGTCGTGCTCAAATTTCCGCCGCGCGAAGCCGCGGATACGGAAGCGCTGCGCGACGCATTCGTCCGCGAAGCGTGGAACGCCACGCGGCTCGTTTCGCCGGATCTCGTCCGCGCCTGGACCTTGCCCGCGCCCGCCTTGCATTGCTACGCGATGGAGTTCATCGACGCGCCGACGCTGCGCGCGGTGCTCGCGCAAGGAAAGCTGGCGGTCGAAGAGGCGCGCGAGCTCGGCGAGTTTTTATTGCGTGTCGGCGAGTTTCTGGTGCGCCACGACCTGGCGCACGGGGACCTCAAACCCGAGAACATTCTCGTTCGCCGCGGCGCGGAGGGAACGATGTTTCGACTGCTCGATCTCGGCAGCGCCGCGGAATTGTTTTCGGTGCGCTCCCGCGCGGGCACGGCAAGCTATCTTGCGCCGGAGCGTTTTCGCGGCGCCGCGCTTTCCGAGCGCACGGAGATTTTCGCCATCGGCGTGACCTTGTACGAGGCGCTGACCGGCACGTTCCCCTACGGCGAAATCGAACGCTTCCAGACGCCGCGCTTCGACCAAGCCCCGCGCCGGCCGACGCGGCTCAACGCGGCGATCCCGCCGTGGCTCGAGTCGGTGGTGCTTCATGCGATCGAGGCCGAACCGGAGCGGCGGTATCAGCATTTTTCGGAAATGGCGTACGATCTGGCGAACCCGCTCCGCGTGGCCGCGCATTACCGAAAAGACGCGCCGCTCCTCGAGCGCAATCCGCTGCTGTTTTTCAAAGTACTGTGCGCCGTGCTGTTCGCGGTCGTGATCGTCCTGCTCGCGCTGCTGTTGTCGCGGTGAGCGCAGGTAGTGGCGGTCGTCCCGCCCGCCAGCGATCGGAATGGCCGTCGGGGGACGACGGCCGCTACCTATTGAGAATTACGAAAAGAGCGGCGGTAGGGCCCAACCTCCGGGCGGGCCGTCGGTTTGATGTAGGGCGGGGTCTCCGAACCCGCCGTCGCGCAATATCGCGCCGCGGCCCCGCGCCCCAAACCAAAGTGTCATCTAATAGATGACACTTTCTCAGGTGAGCCTGCGGCGCCGCTATTCACGATCGCGGGCTCCGACGGCCGGGTTCGGAGGCCCCGCCCTACATTCTCCGTGCTCTCGGTTTTCCGCAATGCGACCTCGGTAGGGCCCGACCTCAAGCTGCGGGCAATGCACGAAAGCCTCACGGCTTCCGCTACGATCAAACCATCGAAGTCGGCCCAGCTCTTCGTTACCTTCGTTCTCTTCTGTTCAAGACATTCGGTCTGCCGGTACGCCTTCCGCGTAAGTACCATCCGCATACGGTTCCCTCGCGGCATGCCCGCGCTTCCGTAAGTCGCCGGCCTGCGGCCGCAGCGGCGCTTCATGAATTCGGTTCATGTATTAAATTAAGAGATTGAGCCGAATTTGTGCCGCCGGTTTCGGGCACTTGGCACAGGGGGAGCTAAACAGGGCCATCGCGGGCGGGAAACCGCTCGGCCGAGAAAACACACAACCGCCTCTCCTCCGATGGACTTCATCAAACCCTCCGACGTCGTTAAATCGATGCTCACGGCCGGCGTGGCCAAAGCATCTCTCCCGCTCCGCGATCTCATCATCCGCGGCTTCCTGTCCGGCGCCCTCCTCGGTTTCGCCACGAGCCTCGCGCTCACCGCCACCGCCCAAACCAACACTCCCCTCGTCGGCGCCTTGGTCTTCCCCGTCGGTTTCGTGATGATCGTGCTGCTCGGCTTCGAGCTTGTGACCGGCAGCTTCGCGGTGACGACGCTCGCGGCCGTCGATGGCAAGCGCTCCTGGGCGCAAGTCGCCAACAATCTTACCTGGGTGTTCCTCGCCAACCTGGCCGGCAGCGTCGCTTACGGCGTGCTGCTGTACGTCGTCCTCACGAACATGGGCGTCGACGCGCCAAGTGGC
The DNA here is from genome assembly GCA_966252355.1 of uncultured Opitutus sp. Lineage (GTDB taxonomy): Bacteria > Verrucomicrobiota > Verrucomicrobiia > Opitutales > Opitutaceae > ER46. The sequence continues at coordinate 31,325 of CBINOT010000025.1, forward strand.
ATCGCGGCGAACATCGTCAAGATCGCGGAAGCGAAGACCAACGCCTACGCCGCGCACGGCACGGCCGGTCTCGTGACCTGCATCACGAAGGCCATCCTCTGCAATTGGATGGTGTGCCTCGGCGTCGTAATGGCCCTCACCTCGCACTCGACCATCGGCAAGATCGCCGCGATGTGGCTGCCGATCATCACCTTCTTCGCGCAGGGCTTCGAGCACTCGGTCGTGAACATGTTCATGATCCCGACCGGCATCCTCCTCGGCGCGAAAGTCTCCGTCACCGATTGGTGGCTCTGGAATCAGCTGCCGGTCACGCTGGGCAACTTCATCGGCGGATTCCTCTTCACCGGTCTCTTCCTCTACTGGACGTACAAGCCGGCCGCCGCCGCGCCCGTGCAAGTCAAGGAACTCGCCGCGGACGCCCTCGCGACGACCGAGCCGGCGCGAGCCTGAGATCATCTATGATTTACGATCGATGATTTATGATTTGGTGGGCGATCGGTCCTTCGCCTCATCGATCATATCTCACCCGGTGTATCACCCGTCATAAATCATACTTCATAAATCGTAACTTCCGCCTCCATGTCCGCTCCCGCCTCCACCGATTCGACTGCGACCGGCTTTTCGCCGGCGCAAAAAGAATACCTCGAAGGGTTCCTCGCCGCGCTCGCGGCGCAGGCGCCGTTCGTCGGCACGACGGCGGCGGGTCAGATCACGGCCTCTCCGGAAGGCGCAACCTCGGCGAACCTCGCCGTCGCGGCCGCGGAAAACACGGTCTTCGGCACGCCGCTCGGCGATCTCTGCAAGCCGGAGCGGTGGAAGTACGACGAGAACCCGCTCGATATCTGGGAGAAACTCGTCGCCCACGCCGACGCGGACAAATTCCCGGACGAAGCCGATACGTTCCGCTTCAAGTTTCACGGGCTGTTCTACGTCGCACCGACGCAAGACAGCTTCATGCTGCGCATCCGCGTTCCCGCCGGCGAGCTCACGAGCGCGCAATTTCACGGGCTGGCCGACATGGCCGCGGACTGGGGCGGCGGCTATGCGCACATCACGACCCGCGCGAACATTCAGATCCGCGAGTTTCGGCCGCGCGACATCGTCAAGGTGCTGGTGCGACTGCAAGAACTCGGCCTTACCTCGCGCGGCGCCGGCGCCGATAACATCCGCAACGTCACGGCGTCGCCGAACAGCGGCTTCGATCCCGATGAGCTGATCGACGTGCGGCCATACGCGAAGGGGCTGCACCATTACATTCTCAATCACCGCGATCTCTACGGGCTGCCGCGCAAATTCAATATCGCCTTCGACAACGGCGGCTCGATCTCGGCGGCCGCGGACACGAACGACATCGGCTTCATGGCCGTCCGGGTCACCGAGAAGTCGCTCGCCGCGCTCGGCCCGTCGCGTCCCGCGATCGCCCCCGGCATCTACTTCCGCGTGCACCTGGGCGGCATCACCGGCCACAAGGATTTCGCCCGCGAGACCGGCCTGCTGGTCAAGCCGTCGGAAGTGGTCGCCGTCGCCGCCGCGATGGTGCGCGTCTTCAACGAGCACGGTTGCAGGACCGACCGGAAAAAGGCCCGGCTCAAATATCTCCTCGAGAGCTGGGGTTTCGAAAAGTACGTCGCCGAAACCGAGAAGAAGCTCGCGTTCCCGCTCGTGCGCTTGCCGATCGAAGGTTGCGAGCCGCGTCGTCCGCAGCTCAAGCACGGCTGGCTCGGCGTGTACAAGCAGTCGCAACGCGGGTTCAACTCGATCGGCTTCGGCATTCCGGTCGGCCGGATGTCGTCGAAGCAAATGCACGCCATCGCCGACGTCGCGACGAACTACGGCAAGGGCGAACTGCGGCTCACGGTCTGGCAGAACATCATCATTCCGCACGTGGCCGATGCGTTCGCCGAGACCGCCCGCCGGGCGCTGTCGCGCTTGGGCTTCCCGACCGAAGCCGCAAATCTCACCAGCGGGATCGTCGCATGCACGGGCAACAAGGGCTGCAAGTATTCGTCCTGCGACACCAAGGCGCACGCCGTCGCGCTCGCGAAAAAGCTCGGCAATCGCGTGAGGGTCAGCTCGCCGGTCAATTTCCATTTCACGGGCTGCCCGCATTCGTGTGCGCAGCACTACTGCGGCGACGTCGGGTTCGTCGGCGTGAAGCTCGCCGACGGCACCGAAGGCTACCACGTTGTCATGGGCGGCGGCATGGGCAACGAGCAAGGCATCGCCCGGGAGATTTTCCGTGGCGTCCGCGCCGACGAAGTGCCGGCGCTGGTCGAAAAAGTGCTCGGCGTCTACGAAGCCAAAAAGAAACCCGGCGAGACCTTCATCGAATGGACCCGCCGCCACGCGATGAAGGAGCTACAGGAGATGCTGTCGGAATGAAGGAAGACGTAGATATATGATTTATGATTTTTCGGCCGGACCACGGCGATCGAAGCCACGTATCGTGACCCTTCCCGAAATCGTAAATCACACCTCATAAATCATAAATAATCCACGACCCCTACTCGCTACTTTTTCCCATGCCCTCCGTTCCCGTCATTCCCGAAACCGCGCCGTTCACGGCTGAACAACGCGCCTGGCTGAACGGCTATCTCGCCGGGTTGTTTTCGCGCGGGCAGGTCGACACGGCCGTCGCCCCGAGCGCGGCGCGCAGCGCCCCGGCGTCGCAGCCGCTCGTGCCGCTGACGATCTTGTTCGGTTCGCAGACGGGCAGCGCCGAAGGCCTCGCGAAGCGGGCGGCGAAGGAAGCCGGCAAACGCGGTTTCGCCGCGACCATTCTCGACATGGCGCAGACCGACGTCGCCAAGCTCGCCGCGGAGAAAAACGTCCTGATCATCACCAGCACCTACGGCGACGGCGAACCGCCGGACAATGCGAAGGCGCTGCACACGGCCTTATCCGCCGACGGCGGAACCGCGCTGCCGAATCTCCGTTTCTCGGTGTGCGCGCTCGGCGACACCAATTACACGCATTTCTGCAAATGCGGGCAGGACTTCGACGCCTTCCTGGAAAAACGCGGCGCCAAGCGCGTCGCCCCGCGCGTCGATTGCGATCTCGATTTCGAAGCGAAGTTCACGGGTTGGTTGAGCGCAGCGTTGGGGTCGTTCGGTTCGAGCGGTCCCGACGCCGCCGCGGCCAGCGTGGCGTCCGCGCCCGCCGCGAGCAGCGCCGCGATCGTCGAGGCGGAAGCCGGCTACTCGCGCCACAATCCCTATCCCGCGCTGGTGCTCACGTCGCGGAATCTCAATGGCGACGGCTCGGGCAAGCAGGTCCATCACGTCGAGTTCGCGCTCGAAGGTTCCGGGCTGGTGTACGAAGCCGGCGATGCGTTGGGCGTCGTGCCCAATAATTGTCCGCAACTCGTCGACGACGTGCTCGCGGCGCTCGAATGCGACGGCGAGGAAGCCGTGCCGGCGCCGAACGGCCAATCCGTGCCGCTGCGGCGGGCGTTGACGGAATTCTACGATCTCGGCCGGCCGACGAACGAATTGATCACGCTCTTCGGGAGCGCCGGCGGCGGCGGCACCGCGGTGGCCTTGCACCACGTGGTCGATCTCCTGCACGCGCGGGTCGACGTGAAGCTCGCGCCCGCGGACTTCGTCCGCGCGCTGAAGAAGCTGCAACCGCGCCTTTACTCGATCTCCTCCTCGCCGCGGGCGCACGCCGGGCAAGTTCATCTCACCGTCGGCGCCGTGCGCTACGATGCCGCCGGCCGGTTGCGCAAAGGCGTGTGCTCGACCTTTCTCGCCGACCGCGTCGTGGCGGGCGAGTCGCGCGTGGGCGTGTTCGTGCACAGCAACAAAGCGTTCCGCCCGCCGTCCAATGGCGAGGCACCGATGATCATGGTCGGGCCCGGCACCGGCATCGCGCCGTTCCGCGCGTTCCTGCACGACCGCCGCGCCGCCGGGGCGAAGGGCAAGAACTGGCTGTTCTTCGGCGATCAACGCGCGTCGACGGATTTCCTCTATCGCGACGAAATGCTCGCGCTGAAAACCGACGGCTTGCTCACGCGGCTCGACCTCGCCTGGTCGCGCGATCAGCAGGAGAAAATTTACGTGCAGACGCGCATGATCGAGCAAGCCGCGGAACTCTATGCGTGGCTCGAGGCGGGCGCCCACTTCTATGTGTGCGGCGACGCCAGCCGGATGGCCAAAGACGTCGACGCCGCGTTGCACACCGTGATCGAGCGCGCGGGCGGTAAGTCCGCCGCGCAAGCCGCCGAATACGTGCAGGCCCTCAAAACGGCCAAGCGTTATCAACGCGATGTCTATTGACGCGAGAGCCTTCGGCGCGGCCTTGGCCGCCGTAGGCATCGTGGCGTTGGCGATTCTGTTGGGTTCGGGTGGGCTCGTCCACTTCGACGCCGCGTTGCTGGGCTATGCGATCGGAACGCTGCTCGCCGCGGCCGCCGTCGCGTATCGCTTCGTCGTCTGGGCGCAGCGGCCGCCGTCGCGGATGTATTTCAAGCGCGGCGCACAGCTGATGTTTCGGCGCGTGGCGTTTCCGGCGCCGGTGTCACCTCTCGCCCAATCCGAAAACCGTGCTCCAACGCCGGCAAAACCGGTGCCGCACGGCGTCGGCACGCTGGGCTATGCGCTGGCGCGAAACTTCGCGGCGCAAGACTTCATCCGGCGTCGCAGCGTGTATCGCTGGATCATGCATCTCTGCTTGTCCGGCGGCTGCTCCCTCGCCTTCGCCATCACGTTCCCGCTGGTGTTCGGCTGGATTCATTTCGAGTCCTTCGCAAACGACGCCGAGCATTATCGCGTGATCGCGCTGGGCGTCGCCGTCGACGGCTTCGAGGTGCATAGCCTGAAGGCCGCGCTGCTGTTCAACGCGCTGAATATTTCCGGCGTGCTGGTGCTCATTGGGCTCGTCCTCGCCGCGATTCGGCGGCTGACCGATCCGGGCGAGCGCGCGACGCAAACCTTCTTCGGCGACATCCTGCCGCTGCTGCTGATCTTCGCCGTCACGGCCACCGGATTGGCGCTCACGGTGAGCTACAAATTCCTCGGCGGGCACGGCCACCACCTCTGGGCGATCGTGCACATGGTCAGCGTGGTCGCGCTGCTGCTGTTCATTCCGTTCGGGAAGCTGTTTCACATGTTTCAACGGACCTGCTCGCTCTGCGTGACGCGGTATCAACGCGTCGGCGCCGCCGGTCCGCAAGCGAGCTGTCGCTGCTGCGGCGAGCCGTTCGCGAGCCAGATGCACGTCGACGATCTCAAGACCGTCCTCGACCAGCTCGGCTTCAACTACCGCTTCGCCCGCGCGGGCGTGCCTGCGGGCGCCACCGCCGCCGACGAACTCCATTACCAGGAAATCTGTCCCCGCTGCCGCCGGCGGCTGCTCGCGCTCAACCAAGGCCGCACCGTCGGCCGCTAATCGCTATGGCCAAGCTTTCTCTCACCGAAGACCGCTACATCGAGCTCTACGGTCCGACGCTCGACCGCGCGCCGCTCGGCAATCTCGACGAGGGCGAGCCCGACAAGCTCGTGAAGACGCATTGCTGCTTTTGCGGCGTGCAGTGCGGCATTCAGCTCAAGGTCAAATATAACAAAGTGATCGGCTTCGAGCCGTGGGAGGAGTTCCCGGTGAACCGCGGCAAGCTGTGTCCGAAAGGCGTGCTGCGCTACATGCAGAACGATCACTCCGACCGGCTGCTCTCGCCGCTAATTCGAGACGATAGCGGCTTCCGCCCGGCCGGCTGGTACGAGGCGATCAACCAGACGGCCGATTCGCTGCGCGCGATCCAAGCGAAATACGGCAAGGACGCGGTGGCGTTTCTCGGCGGCGCGTCGATGACGAACGAGAAGGCGTATCTCAACGGCAAGTTCGCGCGGGTCGCCCTGCAAACGGCGAACATCGATTACAACGGCCGGCTTTGCATGGTGAGCGCCGGCGCGGCCAATCGCATGGCGTTCGGCGTCGATCGCGCGGCGAATCCGTGGAGCGACATCCCGCTCGCCAAAACAATCCTCCTCGCCGGTACGAATCTCGCCGAGTGCTTCCCGATTCTCACCGACTACGTGTGGCGGGCGCGCGACAACGGCGCGAAGATCATCGTCATCGATCCGCGCATCACGCCCATCGCGCGCACCGCCGATCTGTTCCTCCCCGTGCGGCCCGGCCGGGACAGCGCGCTCGCGAACGGCATCCTGCACGTGATGATCGAGCGGGGCTGGATCGACGAAAAGTTCATCGCCGAGCATACGAACGACTTCGACCAAGTCCGCGCGCTGGTGAAGAAATACCCGCCCGCGGTCACCGAAAAGATCACGGGCGTCCCGGCGAAGAACGTCATCCGCGCCGCGGAGCTGTGGGGGCCGGCGGAGACGTCGATGCTGTTGCACGCGCGCGGGATCGAGCACCACACCAAGGGCGTGGAAAACGTGCTCACTTACATCAACCTCGTGCTCGCCACCGGCCGCATCGGCCGGCCCGGCTGCGGTTACGGCACGATCACCGGGCAAGGCAACGGCCAGGGCGGACGCGAGCACGGGCAGCGCTGCAATCAGCTGCCGGGCGGCCGCGACATCAACAAGCCCGAGCATCGGGCGCACATCGCGAAATTCTGGGGCATCCCCGAACCCGAGCTCCCGAAGCAGGGCCTGACCGCCTGCGAAATCATCGACGCGATCGAACGCGGCGAGATCAAGGGCCTGCTTTCGATCAGCTTCAACCCGCTCGTCTCGATTCCGGACTCGAACCGGACGCGCGCGGCGCTGGAGAAACTCGAGTTCTTCGCCTGCATCGATTTTTTCCTGAGCGAAACCGCGCGCTACGCCGACGTCGTGCTCGCGGGGACCTTGCAGGAAGAGGACGAAGGCACGGTCACCACGGGCGAAGGCCGCTGCGTGCGCCTCCGCAATTCGGTTTCGCCGCCCGGCGACACGCGCGTCGATTGGTGGATCATCCGCGAACTCGCGAAGCGGCTCGGCCAGGAAAAGGCGTTCAACTATTCGAAGCCGGAGGAAATCTTCACCGAACTCGCCGTGGCGTCGCGCGGCGGCCCGATCGATTACAGCGGAATGACCTACGACAAGATCGAGCGGAACATGGGGATCTTCTGGCCGTGTCCCGCGCCCGAGCATCCCGGCACGCCGCGCCTGTTCGAAGGCGGAAAGTTCTTCCATGCCGACGGCAAGGCGAAGTTCCACGCCTACGACTACCGGCCCCCCGCCGAAGAAGTGGACGCGGAGTACCCGCTGTTCTTCACCAACGGACGCGTGGTCTCGCAATATCTCAGCGGCACGCAGACGCGGCGCATCGGCGCGCTCGTCAACCAATACCCCGAGCCGCTCTGCGAGCTGCATCCGCTGCTCGCGGCGAAGCTCGGGATCAAGAATCGCGACCTCGTCAAGGTCACGACCCGCCGCGGCGACATCACCTTGCCCGCGCTGGTCGTGACGACGATCCGGCCGGACACCGTGTTCATTCCCTATCATTGGCCGGGGAAGAAAGCGGCGAACCAGCTGACGATTCGCGCGCTCGATCCGATTTCGAAGATCCCCGAATTCAAAGTCTGCGCGTGCAACGTGGTGAAAGTCGCCGATGCGCCGCCGGCGCCCAAAGGCCTGGTCGTGCCGCAACCCATCGCCTTCCGAAAATGAAAACGCCCGCCACCGAGCTCGAGTTCTTCATCGATCCCTCGCGCTGCATCGGCTGCCAGGCGTGCGTGCAGGCCTGCGGCGAGTGCGGCACGCACCGCGGCAAATCGATGATTCACCTCGAGTATGTGCATCGCTCCACCGGTGTGCAGACGGCACCCGTCATTTGCATGCATTGCGAAGATCCGACCTGCGCGAAGGTTTGTCCGGCCGATGCGATCAAACAGGACGACCGCGGCGTCGTGCACAGCGCGGCAAAAGCACGCTGCGTGGCCTGCTCAAACTGCGTGCTGGCATGCCCGTTCGGCGTGCCGAAAATGCAGACGCGGTACGATCTGATGATGAAGTGCGACATGTGCTACGATCGCACCAGCGTCGGCAAGAAGCCCATGTGCGCGACAGTGTGCCCAAGCGGCGCGCTGTATTACGGCCCGCGCTCCTATGTGGAGGAGTTTCGCCGCGAGCACGCCGTGAACGAGTTTCAATTCGGGCACCAGACGGTGCGGACCAAGGTGAACATGATGACGTCGTCGGAGATTCGCGCGCTGCCCTTCGACGTGTTCGATTTCCTCCCCGAGGAAATCGAGGATTTCGATCCGCTGGCGCTCGCGCGCGCGGGCGCGCCCGATGCCGCGGCGGCGGCGGTCTGGGAGGAGGAGATCACGTATGTCTGAGCCACCGCTTTGGAAATCGAACTTCCCCGTGCGGCAAACGGCCGAGCACGACGTGTCGCGGCGTCAGTTCGTCAAGATCGCCTGCTGCTCGGCGCTCGCGGTGGGGACCGGCTGGGCGTGGAAGGACAAGCTTCATCCCCTGCCCGCGGCCACCGAGCCGCGGCGATTGGGTCGCGTGGACGATATCGCGGTCGGCGGCTACCTTTTGTTCCGGTATCCGACCGAAGATCACCCGTGCATCCTGGTGCGTTTGAGCGACACCGAGTTCGCGGCGTACAGCCAGAGCTGCACGCATCTCATGTGTCCGGTGCACTATCAACATGAGGAGCGGCGCTTATATTGTCCGTGCCACGAAGGTTTTTTCAGCGCCGAAGACGGCCGCGTCCTCGCCGGTCCGCCCCCGCGCCCGTTGCCGCGTTATCCCCTCGAAATCCGCCAAGGCGAGATCTGGCTCGTGCCCGGTTGAGCTCCTTGTAGCTGGGGTCCGCGACCCCGGCTGATTCGGATCTCGCCACAGAGAGCACAGAGCGCTGACACGGAGTTCACGGAGCAATGCAGAAACCCTGATCCGTCCCCCGAACGATTCACGGCCCACGAAACACACGGATCACACGAAACATTGCGCCCACATTCCCCACTGATCCGTGACCCCGAGCGGATCGGATTATTTACAGGAGGGAACGGAGATAACAGAGAAGTAATATCATTCGTCGGATGTAGGGCGCCTGTCTTGCAGACGCCGCTGCCCACCGGACTGGGTGGTCGATCGCGACTTCCTACCTACTGCAGAGGCCGACCCCACCGCTTTGATGCCCCCCCCAGTTTGCGCTAACGGGCCGTTTTTGCGTCTGGAAAAACTCCTCTAACAGTCG
>CBINOT010000026.1:0-40367 GCA_966252355.1 uncultured Opitutus sp.
TTCCATCAGGGCGATGCCGATCACCGCGGCGAGAGCGATCGAGCAGCCGAGCTTTCCGGCGGTGGCGCCAAATTCGCTCATCACCGCATCGATCGCTTTGCTGAAGCGGAGCTCGCCCGGGTTGTTGGCGACGGTCAGCAACCCCACCAACGCTGCCGCTAGCAGCAGCGAGAAAAATGCATGCAAACGGAACGCCGCGATCGCGGTCACGATGAAACCGATGCTCAGAACGACAATGCCGAGCGGGCCAAGAATTGCGCCGAGGGGTAGGGCAAGCATGACGGGTCGCGACTGGTTACCCGCTGCAGCAGTGAACGCAATCACGGAGGCTCAGCACCCATGAGTCTGTCGGTCAGAAAAAATTGCATCGCCGCTCCGAGACGCAGTGTCTTCAGTCCCGATCTAATTCATTCGCCCCGATGTCGCTTTCGATCGCCTTCATTGGAACTGGTGTGATGGGCCGCAGCATGGCGGGCCATCTGCAGAAAGCCGGTCATGTGCTGCACGTATTCAATCGCACCAAGGTCAAGGCACAGCCGGTGCTCGACGCCGGCGCTACCTGGCACGATAGCGCGGGCTCCGCCGCCGCGGCAGCCGACGTGGTGATCACGATGGTGGGGTTTCCCACCGACGTGGAATCCACTTATCTCGGTTCCGGCGGCATCGTCGAGCGCGCTAAAGCGGGGGCCCTGCTGATCGATATGACGACCTCCAGCCCGGTGTTGGCGCGCCGGATTGCCGAGGCCGCCGCCAAGCGCGGCTTGAGCGCATTGGATGCCCCTGTGTCGGGCGGCGATATTGGCGCGCGCGAAGCCCGTCTCGTCATCATGGTCGGTGGTGCCGCCGATGCCTTCGCTCGCGCGCGTCCGATCTTCGAGCTTCTCGGCAAGAACATCGCCCTGCACGGCGGACCGGGTGCGGGGCAACACTGCAAGATGGCTAATCAAATCGCCGTCGCCGTCGGCATGGTCGCTTGGTGCGAAGCCCTCGCGTACGCGAAGAAGGCAGGGCTCGATCCGACGGCCGTCCACGGCACGATCAGCGGCGGCGCGGCGGGCAGCTGGGCAATGACGAATCTCGCGCCGCGGGCGTTGGGCGACAATTACGCGCCGGGCTTCTACGTGAAGCACATCTTGAAAGACATGCGCATCGCGCTCGAAGCCGCCGCCGAAATGAAGCTCGATTTGCCGGGACTGGCGACCGCGAAACGACTCTACGACCAGGTCGCCGCGCGCGGCTGGGAAGATTGCGGCACACAAGCGCTGTATCGGTTGTATGCGTCGCTCTAACGCCCACGAGCTTTTGGTCTCCCTTTGCCCCGTTCAACGCGTCGCGTCCCCGACGCCCTTCAATGAAACTCCCTCCTGATTTTCGCAAACGCGTCCTCGCTCGCGAATGGCTTTGCGGCACCTTTCTCAATCTTGGCTCGCCGGTGACGGTCGAGATCGCCGGGCTCGCCGGCTTCGACTGGGTTTTAATCGACCACGAGCACGGCCCTGGGGGCGAGGATACCTTACTGCACCAACTGCACGCCGCTGCCGCGACGCCGACCTTTCCAATCGTGCGCGTCGCCGCCAACGAGACGCCCCGGTTCAAACGCGTGCTCGATCAAGGGGCCTTTGGCGTGATGGTCCCTTACGTCGGCACGGCGGCCGAAGCGAAAGCGGCGGTGAATGCGATGCGGTATCCGCCGCATGGCGTCCGGGGCGTCGCGAAGTTCAACCGCGGCGCGGGCTTCGGTGGCGATTTCGAGGAATACTATACTCACGCCCATGAGCGGCTGCTCACGGTGATCCAGATCGAAACGCCGGAAGCCGTGACGAACGTCGGGGAGATCGCGGCAGTCGATGGCGTCGACGTGGTCTTCGTGGGCCCGACCGACCTCTCGTATAACATGGGAATTCGCGACCAGCTCGAGAGCGCCAAGTTCAAGGAGGCATTGGTCAAGGTAAGCACCGCGGCGAAACAACACGGCAAGGCGGCAGGGATTTTGGTGCACAACGCTTCCCTCGTGCCGATGTGTCGCGAGCTCGGCTATACGTTCGTCGCTTTGGGCAGCGATGGGGGCGGGGTGCGGACCGCGCTGCTTTCGTACGTTGCCGCCTTGAAAGGGCAGTAGACTTGCCGCCGCAGTCAGCGTGCGGCGCGGCACGGCGCCTGCAACCGAGACGGCCGACCTTTATGCGCTGCACGTGATCGATTCCGTCATCCTCCGACTACGGACCGTCTGAACGCGGAGGCTGGCGTTGTGTGGCCGCTTAATCGATGTTGAGGCCCGATGTTTTCCATTCGCCTGATCAGTCTGTTGTCGGTGGCGGCGGCGAGTGCCACGATCGGCTTGGGCCAAAGCGAAATCGGCGCGACGCGCGTGGCGCCGAACCTGATCGGCGATATCGCGCGGCCCCTGCGCTATCGTCCCGACCATGGCGATTTCGTCATCGAGAATGGCACCGAGTTTTTCAATCGACCGTTATATGGCGGCAATACTGCGTTCCGCGTCGATGGCGGCGACAAGCCGGAGTTCGTGTTGTACCTGCCCGGTCGTGGCGGAAATTTGCGTTTTGGCATTCGCGCCAGTGGCAGAGCGAAATGGCTTCATGCGGCGGAGCGGATCGTGACGCGTTACCGGCCGGGCGAGTTGCGGTACGAAATTCGCGATCCGCTGCTCGGCATCGAGGCCGTGCTGGAAATCGCAGCACTCGCCTATCACCAAACCGAGGGCGTCGTGGTCCGGATCGAGGGCCGAGGAATTTCGCCTGGCGTCGACTTGTTCTGGGCCTATGGCGGGGTGAATGGTGAGCGGGGCAAGCGCGACGGTGACATCGGCACCGAGGCCGTTCCGATTGGCGAATGGTTTCAACTACAGCCGGCATTTTGCCGCGATAATGCAATCGAGCTATCGCCCGCAGGATTCACCGTGCGCGCCAAGCCAGCGACGATTCTCGGCACCACGTCCGCGAAGCCCCAGTTTGCGATCGCCGACGCGGCACAGTGGAACGATCTGGCCAAGCTGGTCGACGGTGCACCAACGGCCGGCGCACCCGCAACTCCGGTCGTCGTTGCACGAACGTCGCTTCTCTCCGGCACGCCGGTGTACGTCTCACTGCAGCGCGACCGCGCGACGACCGGGCGCCGCACTGAGGATTTGCCGGTGTACCGCGAGGTGCGCTCGGAGCGGCCGCCGCAAGAGTCGCCGGCCGCCGCCGAGGATGCGCTAAAGGCCGGCGCCCAGCATGCCGTCGAACGGACCGTGTTCCAGCCGTCGGATCTCGCCAACCGGATGGCGGAGACCGAGCGCCATTTCGCCGAGCTGCGCGGTCGCGTGACCGTCGAGACCCCGGATGAATTCCTGAACGCGGCCGTTGGTGCGCTGAACGTCGCGGCGGACGCGCTCTGGGACGAGCCGCAGCATTCGATCATGCACGGCGCGATTGCGTGGCGCACGCGCTTGTTGGGCTGGCGCGGACCGTACTGCTTGGATGCGCTGGGTTGGCACGATCGCGCGCGGTTGAATTTCGCGGGCTGGTTGCGTCAACAAAACACGCGACCGATTTCGAACGGCGTTCCGCCACCGGACGAGAAGGCGAATCTTGCGCGCAACGAAGTGGGACTGCACACCAACGGCGACCTCTCGAATTCGCATTACGACATGAACCTCGTGTTCATCGATGCGCTTTTTCGCCATCTGCAGTGGACGGGAGATTTGGCGTTCGCGAAAGAGGCGTGGCCCGCGATCGAGCGTCACCTCGCCTGGGAGCGCCGACTGTTCCGCCGCGAATTCGGCCCAAACAAATTGCCGCTCTACGAAGCGTACGCCGCGATTTGGGCGAGCGACGATCTGCAGTACAGCGGCGGCGGCACCGCGCACGCGTCGGCCTACAATTACTACGAGAACCGCCAAGCCGCTCGCTTGGCGCGGTTGCTTGGGGCCGACTCAACGCCGTACGAACGCGAGGCAGATTTGATTGCCCACGGGATGCGCGAGCTGTTGTGGGTCGATCCGACGGCAGTGACTAGCGGTGCCAATGAGTATCGTTCGTTCGGCTGGTTTGCGGAGTACAAGGATTGGCTTGGCGCGCAACGCGTGCATCCGAGCGCCGCGCTTTGGACGTTTTACCACACGCTCGATTCCGAGCTCCCGACGACACGTGAGGCATGGCAAATGACGCAGCAGCTTGAGACCGACATTCCGCATTTGCCGATCCGTGGTCGCGGCGTGCCCGAGGGGTTGTGGACGCTCGCGGAGTCGAATTGGATGCCGTACGACTGGTCGATCAACAATGTCGTCATGGCTGAGGCCGTGCACGCGGCGCTGGGATTGTGGCAAGCGGGACGCTCGGCGGAAGCGTGGTCGATCATGAAAGGGTCGGTCGTCGCCGCGATGTACATGGGAATTTCGCCCGGCAACGTCGGATCCATGTCGTATCTCGACGTGTACCGGCGGGAATCGCAGCGCGACTTCGCCGATGGGAGTGGCGTCCTGTCGCGGGCGCTCATCGAAGGTCTCTTTGGCGTCAAACGCGACGCACTGGCAGGCGAGATGCGCATCGCTCCGGGCTGGCCGACGGAATGGGAGCACGCGTCGATCCGGCATCCGGATTTTGCGCTCCGCTTCGAACGTCGCGCCGATTCCGATACGTATGTCGTCCAGCAACCGCCGGCCGGAATGGCGCCTGGCGTTCGTGCGGGCCCAGGCAACCACCGCCCGCTGGCCGTGCGTCTGCGCGTTGCTGCCCGCCGCGACCGCATCGGCGAAGCTACCGTGAATGGCAAACCCGCGACCTGGAAGATCGTCGAAGATTCGGTCGGCGTACCGCGCATCGAACTCGTTGTGCCCGCGGACCCGACGCGGAGCGACGATGGTTCTGCAGCGCCCGTTGGAAACCCGTCGACGCACACGATCGTGATTCGTTGGACCGGCGAAACGATTCGTCCGGCGCGCGAGGCCGTCATGCCTTTCGCTCCGGCCGAGCAGGGGGAAATGCGTTGGTTTGCGGCGCCGGCCGCACGTCCGCTCGCCTCCGATCCACGCGGTGCGGGACTGGGTCTCGCTCCGCTGGATCTTGCTGGCGCTCGATTCGAGCCCATCGATTTGAGTGCGCACTTCAACGATCGCGTGACCGAGATTTTTAAACACGAGTATCGTTCGCCGCGCTCGCCCTTCGTCTCGCTGGCGTTGCCGAAGCAGGGCATTGGCGGATGGGCGGGTGGCGTGAATCGTACGGCAACGATCGACGATTCGGGGCTGCGTTCGGTGGCCGCGACCAATGGCGGACGTGTCGTGCTGCCTAATGGTGTGCCATTCCTCACGCCCGCCGCGGCCGAAGCGCGCAACGTCGTTTTCGCGTCGCAATGGGACAATTTCCCCCGGGAGGTCAGCATTCCGCTGCCCGGCCGCGCGCGCGCCGTTTATCTGCTGCTCGCCGGGTCGACCAATCCCATGCAGAGCCGCTTCGAAAACGGCGAGATCGTCGTGACCTATGCGGACGATTCCTCGGCGCGCTTGCCTCTGGTAAATCCCACGAACTGGTGGCCGATCGAGCAGGATTACTTCATCGACGACTTTCAATTTCGCCGGCCCGAACCGCTGCCAATGCGGGTCGATTTGAAAACCGGACGGGTCCGTGTGCTCGATTTTGGTACCTTCAAAGGTCGTGGCGGCACCGTGGCGGGCGGTGCGGCGACCGTCCTTGTGTTACCGCTTGAGCCCTCGAAGGAGCTTCGCTCCATGACGCTTCGCGCGACCGCCAACGACGTGGTGATTGGCGTGATGGCCGCGACGCTTGTTCGCTGACTCGTTTTACGAGTATTCGACGAGCGTAACACGCAGATCAGGAGAGGCTTCTTTGGACCGGCCGCGGACAACCGGATCTCCCGGTTTTGCCCTTGTGGATGCAGTTAATGTGCGGCATTTCATAACCATGCTGTCCAGCCGGCACTTTCTGATCGCGGGAGCGATGTTATTAGGGATTTCCATGGCGCGAGCTCAAACGCCCGCGGCTATCGATTGGGCCAACCTTTCAACCGATTTCACCAACACCGCGAATTGGACCAACGGGTCGATCGTCAACAACACGACGTCCACCATCGCGCAGTTCGGCACCGCAGCGACGGTCCAGCCGACAATCGCCAGCGCCTTCAGCGTCGCGGGCGTGCGCTTTCTCACCACTGCGGGCGCCTATACGCTTTCCGGTGCCGGGCCGCTGACCATCGGGGCTTCTGGTATCGACAATCAAAATACCGCCACGACTGAAACCATCTCCGTGCCGCTCGTGTTTGGCACGGCGGCGACGATCACGAACCAGGGATCGCTGGTGCTCAGCGGCTCGATCGCAAACAACACGACGACGGGTCTCACGCTCAGTGGCTTGGGTTCGGGCGGGTCGATCTCGGGAGTGATCAGCGGCACGGCTCCCTTGTTTAAGAATGGTTCGGGAACCTGGACGCTTTCCGGCGCGAACACCTATTCCGGCAAGACGGAAATCGACTTCGGCACGTTGGCCATTTCGGCGGACAATAATTTGGGCGCGGTGCCCGGCTCGGTTTCGGCGAATGCCCTAACCCTCAACGGAGGTGCCCTGAAGACCACGGCGAGTTTCACTCTCGCGGCCAACCGCGGAATTTCGCTCTTAGGCACTGGCGGCACGCTCCTCACCGACGTCGGTAGCACGCTGACCTACGCGGGTCTGATCTCCGGCAGTGGCACTTTCAACAAAGCCGGCGCCGGTACCCTGGTTCTCTCGGGCGCGAACACCTATTCGGCGCAGACGAATATCCAGGATGGCACATTGAGCGATGGGGTTGCGGGCGCTTTTTCGTCCAACAGTGGGATTCGGCTGATGTCCGGCACCGCGGTGTTGAACGTGAACTTCAACGAAACGATCGCCGGCCTCGGCGGCCTCACGGCGAGTGCCGGAAGTTCCGTGAACCTGGCGACCGGTGTCGCGCTCACGATCAAGAATGCCGCGTTGACGTACGCGGGTACGATCGCCGGCAATGGCGCGATTGTAATTTCGGGGCCGGGTTCACAGACGTTCGCCGGAGCGAGCACGTATGCCGGTGGCACGACGATCAACGCCGGTACGCTCATCCTGACGAATACCAGCGGTTCGGGCACCGGCGCAGGTGCGGTCACGATCGCTAACGGCGCGCTGCTTCAGCTGGGCAGCGGTGGGCCGGGCGGTGCGGTCGCAGGCAATATTGTGAACAACGGCAACCTCCTTTTTGCCAGCACCGATTCGACCACCTACGGAGGTGTCATTTCCGGGTCGGGATCGCTTAACGTTGGAGCGTTCGGCGGCGTGGGGACGCTGACCTTGACGGGCGCGAACCTGTACACCGGTCGCACGAATATCGGCACAGGTACGTTGCGGATCGGGGCGACGAACGCGCTTCCGACCGGTACGTCCGTTTCTTTCAGTTCTGGCGGCACGCTCGATGTCGCCAGCGATCAAACGATCTCGCAGCTTTTCGGCGGGGCGGGAAACGCGTCCGTCCAGCTTGCAGCGGGCAAGACGCTCACGATTGCCCCCACCGCAGGTGGGTTTGGCGGCGGCTTCAACGGCACGATCGGCGGTGCGGGCAGCTTGACCTTCGCCGGCGCGAGCAACACCGAACTGTCGCTCGATGGAGCCAGTACCTATTCAGGCGGCACGACCGTGAGCAGTGGCACGCTGCTGGTCGGCACGAGCACCACGATGAGCGGGAGCACGATCGTTAGCGGACCCGTCGGTACGGGGCCGCTGACGATAACGTCGAACGGTCATCTCGGCATGAGCGGCTTCGCCAGCGGCGAGATCAAAATCGCGAATCCCATTTCGGTCGCCAACAACGCGACGCTCGGCGGCGGTAAGCGCGGTGACGACGACGGGCTGCAACTGACCGGCGTCGTGACCGTGCCTACCAGTTCCGCAGCCGTCCACCTGGACGATTTCGTCGTGTTCAGCGGCACGGTGAAAGCCGCGTCCGGCACGACGGCGCTTACGTTCGATTCCGTGAGCGGCGACTTCGGCAAAGCCGTGATGGTTGGCACGGCCGACCCGAGCATCGCGAGCATCAATGCGAACGGCGCAGCGGTGATTTTTGGATCGACGACGGCCGTCCCGGCCTCCGGCCTGGCGGTACAGGCGTCGACGGGGTACATCGGAATTGCCTCCGTCACAGGTTATACAACTCCAACGGCGGCGTCGGTGCTGAGCCTGATCCCGAATCGCGCGACGTTTACGGGGGCGCTGGGCTTCGACACGGCCGACGACAACACGCCGCCGCATGTATTTGCCGACAACCTCGACCTCACGGGGTTCGGGGCCGGGTTCTCGCTTGGTTCGCTCAGCAAGGCGGTGTTGACCGGCACCATCACGCCGGCGGCGAGCGGTTACTCCTTCGGCAATGGCCGCGGCGCGCTGATCGTACAGAGTGCGTTGACGGGCAACTATGGTGTCACGGTCGCCTCCTCAACCAGCATCGCGAATAACGGTCTGATTACGATCCTTCGCGGCGCGAATAGCTTCACCGGCAATCTTAGCGTCTCGAATTCCATGGCAGTTCTCGATTCGGCGACCGCTCTTCCCGCCGGAAAGACCGTGTCGCTCGGAGCGGGCGGTTACATCGGTTATACTGAAGCGTTCACGGGTGAGGCGAATTTGGCGGACTTCCTCGCTCATCGGGTCGCGAGCTATACGTCGACCGCGGTCATCGGTCTGGATTCGCAATCGTTCGTCACCACGGCGCTCTCGACCACACGGCCGTCCGCGCAGCGGTACGTGTCCGAGCTGATCGATCTCAGCGCGCTTGGCCCGGTCTACCTCGGAACTGCGACCGGCGCCCGGTTCGCTGGCACGATCCTCGCACCGAACCAAGGTGGCGCGAACAAGACGCTGTCGTTGTTGGCATCGGATGAAGGCATGCTGTCGATCGCGTCGTCCCTTTTGGCCGCCAACGTGTCGAGCGTGGTGGTCGGCTCGACCACCGTAGGCTACGCGAACGGTGTGGTGTCGCTCGATGCAACGAACACCTATGCGGGTGGCACCACGTTGCTCAGCGGCACGTTGGGAATCGATGGCAGCAGCAAAATCAAAAATGGCGCCATCGTCGCGGGACCGTTGGGCACTGGTGTGCTAACCGTGGCCGCTAATGCCAACTCCCCCGGGTTGGTGGCGACCTATGGATCCGCGACCGTTAACAACCCCATCGCTTTGGGCACCGCGTTGCGGCTTGGTTTTCGCTCGAATACGTCCGCCGTTCCTAGCTTCAGCCTGCTGAGCCTCAACGGAACGATCAGCGACGTCGACGGCACCCACCCGGGCAGTCTGCAGATCAACAGTGCGTCTTCAGTGCCAAATCTCCCCTCGGTCGTGCTGGCCGGCGCCAATACGTTCACCGGTGGCGTGACGCTTCAGTCCGGCACGTTGGGCCTCGCGAACGATCTCGCGCTAGGCAGTGGACCGCTGACCGTTGCGAGCACGGGGCAAAGCGGCATCTCGGCGCTGCTCGCCCTTGGCACCGGCACGCGCACCATTGCCAACAACATCGTCCTCGGGGCGCCGCTCCCACTCTATCTCGGCGGATCGTTCAACCTCACCGGGTCGCTGACGCTCAACGGCAATGCGGAGCTGAGGAACACCCCGACTTCGTTGTCGGTGGTGAATATTAGCGGCGCGGTGTCGGGCGGCGGGCGATTGCTCATCAACGGCAGCAACGTCGTGCTGAGCGGAAACAACACGTATACGGGAGGCACCGAGTCCGATTCGGGCTCGTTGATTTTCGCGTCTGCGGCCTCGATGCCGACGACCCCCAATCCCGGCCTGACGGCGGCAGCGGCGGGCTATATCGGCATTTCGTTCGTCCCGGCTAATCTGCAATCCGGTTTTCTCGATCGTTTCAACAAGAGCGCCACCGGCGCCACCATCGGCCTGGATTCGCCGTCCTCGGCAGGGACGCCCAATACCTTTAGCGGATCGATCAATCTGACGGGCTTCCAAAGCACGGCGCAAATCGGCTCGACGACATCGGCTATCCTCACCGGCGTCATCACGCCGCAGGGTAGCAGTTACAATTTTGGCGGCGGAGCCGGCTTTCTCGGCATCAATTCCGCTCTCGTCGATCCAACCGCAGGCGGCACGCGCTCGGTGGTGGTCGGTTCAAGTGGACTCACCGTTCGGCTGGGCGCCACAAACACATATTCCGGCGGTACGACGGTGCTCGGCTCGGCGTTGATTTTCGGTCCGGGTGCGTTGCCGGCCAGCGGCTCGATTCTAGTCACGTCCGGCGGATATGTCGGCACGGAAGACACCGCCTACGCAGCCAATCCAAATGGGTTCATCAACCGGATGAACGCCGGCAGCCATGAGGCGATTGTCGGCTTCGATTCCGCCACGGGGACGCCCTACGCCGTCACGGGCAATATTTCGCTGGCCGGATTCGGGTCGACCGTGGCGCCGCTTTATCTTGGCACGGCGACGCGGGCGACGATCAGCGGCGCCATTACCTTGATGGCTTCCGATCCGACGTATCGGTTCGCCGGATTCAAAGGTGGCCAATTGACGGTGACCAGCACGCTAAGCGGAGCGAACTCCGTCCAGATCGGCGACCCGTTGAGCTTCTTCGGTCGGGCCGGCTCGCCCTCGGTTACGTTGACCGGCGACAACACTTATACCGGAGGCACGCAGCTTTCGGTGGGCGGATTATTGGTGGGGCGTAACAGCGCGTTGGGCGGCGCCGTCGGTGGGGCGCTGTCCGTGGGAAATTCCTCGGCGCCCGGCCTCGATCTCTCGTTGGCGGCGTCCGCGGCCGTGGACCCCGTCACCGGTGCTGCGATCAATCTTTCCAATGCCATCGCGCTCAATTCCTCGCTGACGCTCTCCGGTTCGAATGACTTTGTGTTGTCGGGCGCGATCACCTCCGCCGCGCCGGGCGTGACCATCGTGCCCGGACGAAATGGATACGTGCTGAAAAAGGTCGGATCGAGCACCGTCACGCTGTCGGGACACAACACTTTGGGTGGCGTCGCCATCGATCAAGGTGGCATGACGTTCGTCCAAAGCGATTCGATCGGCGGCGGTGCGCTGTCGTTTGGCAGCACTGGCCTCGGCGCCGTGGCCAACTTCCTCGCGTCGACGGTGATCAGCGGCCTCCACGGTGGCGATGGCACGAGCCAAATCTTGCTGGGCGGCGGAACCAGTTTCACGGTCAACTCCTACTTCGATTCGGATTTCGGGGGCTCCATTTCGAGTCCGGGCGCTTCGGTCGTGTACAGCAGTCCCTCTTCCGCGCCGGTGCGCGTCTTTCTCTCGGGCGCCAATAACTACAACGGCGGCACGACGATCAATAGCGGCGTGACCGTGATTGCCGCCAACGGCTCGGCATTCGGCCCGAGCTCGGCGTCCGCGAACACCATCACGGTCAATGGCGGCAAACTTGCGCTCGACGCGGGCGTCGCGCTCTCTAATCCCATTACGATCACCTCGGGCAAGCTCGGTGGCGTCGGCACCTTCAAGCCGCTGCCGGCCGCCGGCGGCTTCGCTATCGGCACTGGCATCGCGCTCGCGCCTGGCATCGGCGGACCTGGCAAACTCACCTTCGACGGCGGTTTACTGGCCACGAGCACCTTGCTGCTCAACGGGGGCGGCGAATACCATTGGCAACTCATCGACGCCACCAACTCGAACGGGGGCTGGGACACCATTGCGGTAAACGGTGCGGTGAATATCGCGGCCACGACCGCGGCGCCGTTCACCTTCAAATTGATCACGTTGGATTTTACCGGGAACGCGGGCATCGCGGCTAATTTCAACCGCAACGACCCCTACGCGTGGACGGTGCTCTCCGCGACCTCGATCACCGGTTTTACCGGCGGAAACCAATTTGTCGTGGATAGCTCAGGCTTCCTCAATCCGAACAGCGGTTTGTTCACGATCGGACTGAATCCCGCCGGCACAAGTCTCATGCTCAATTTCAGCCCCGTGCCCGAGCCCTCGACCTATGCGCTCCTGATTGCGGGTCTCGGGTTGACGTTCTTCGCTTCGCGTCGCCGGAAGCGGTAAGGGCAGGGCATCCGCCGCAAGCTTCCGCTGAAACTTACGGCGTTTCGGAACAGCGCCCGTACCTAATTTGTAGCGGGGTTACGGCCCGTCCAGGTCGGGCCCTACCATGGGACGCAGCGCCCCGGGGACCGCTTACCGCGCTTTGAATCGGTACACCGTCGTCGACCGGTACGTTTCGCTCGGACGAAGCACGATGGACGGAAATGTCGGATGATTCGGCGCGTCGGGGAAATGCTGCGTCTCGAGACAGAATCCGCTACGGCGCTCGTAAGCATGGCCGTTTTTTCCGCGCAAGGTCCCGTCGAGGAAATTGCCGCTGTAGAACTGCACGCCCGGTTCCGTCGTAAGCACTTCCATCTCGCGCCCCGAAAGCGGCTCCAAGACCGTCGCGGCCAGGGCGAGACCGCCGGGATGATCGAGGACGAGATTGTGATCGTATCCGAGACCGAAGCGCAGTTGCTCGTTCGCGCGTTCGATGCGTTCGCCGATCGTATGCGGCGCGCGGAAATCGAACGGCGTGTCGGCCACCGAAGCGATTTCGCCAAGGGGAATTAGCCCCGCGTTCACCGGCGTGTAACGCGAAGCGTTCAGCGTCAACACATGCCCGAGAATCGATCGCCCGCCTTCGCCCGCCAGATTGAAATACGAATGGTTCGTGAGATTGACCAGCGTCGGCCTGTCGGTCGTAGCGGTATAATCGATGCGGAGTCCGGTATCGGCCGTCAGCGTGAATGCCACCGTCACATCGAGATTGCCAGGATAGCCTTCCTCGCCGTCGGCGCTGCGATACCGAAGCGTGAGCGCGCTGTCGCCATCGGCTGCGTTCCGCTCGACCTGCCATAAAACCTTGTCGAAGCCGCCGGGACCGCCGTGCAGGTGACAGGGGATGCCGCCGGGCGAATTATTCGTCGCAAGCGCGAAGCCTTTCCCATCGAGCGTGAAACGCCCATGCGCGAGCCGATTGCCGCAGCGCCCGATGGTCGCACCGAAATAAGGTCCCGGCCGCGTATAGCCGTCGACCGAGTCGAACCCGAGGACGACGTCGCTCAGTTGACCGTGCCGGTCGGGTGCAAAAAGCCGGACGACCGTCGCGCCGAAATCAGTGATATCGACACTGAAGCCGTCGTTGTTGCGCAGGGTATAGAGGTGAGTTTCGCGACCGTCAGGGGTCTTGCCGAACGCTTTCATGTCAAGGAGAGCGGAAAACTCTGGGAGGTCACGCAACGAAAGCCAGCCCAGTTGTAAGATTGCGTGCGAGCGTAAACCGAATTCCTGGCAGGCGCTTCACGCGCGTCGGTTGTCGAGCGTCCGATCCGACTCGGCGTCGGCTTGCCGACTTTATCTCCGGGTCTTGGAGAGGTTCATCCCGCCCGTGGCGTTTTCCCCGGTTACAATTCCGGAAATTCGCCCGATGCGAGTCTCAGGAGTTCGAGTGTATCGTGAGCGTGCCATGAACCAAAACTCATCGACCAACCCGTCAACGTCCGCTGCCCAGCACGGTCTTACCGCGGAAGCCATTTCACGCCGCGCCTACGAGCTATGGGAACAAGAAGGACGGCCGGAAAACCGCGATTTAGAGCACTGGCTTCGCGCTGAGCAGGACTTGCTCGCGCAACAACAGAAGTCCACGAACTCCGCGGGCACCTCGGCGCCTTCCGACCGCCCCTCGAATAGCGACGCGCAACCGTTGCAAGGCACCCGCGCTGCAGCCGCCGCGAATCGCGAGCCGAAAGCCGAGGCCAAACCCGCCGCGAAACGCACGCCGACCGCGCAGCCGCCCGCGGGCACCAAACCGCCTGCCGCGCGTTCGACTCAACCGGGCATGCGGACCGATCCCGCGCGCGCCGGTCGCGTTTGATCGCACGAGTTTTTGGGAATCATGGCGAGAGGTGGCGCCGCGGGCGCCACCCAGCCATGGTGAGGATATGGTGAGGGTGCGTGCTCAGCCACGGAGCAGCGACTCCCCGCCGTCGATGAAGACCTCCGCGCCCGTGATGTGCGTGGCCAGGGGCGAAACGAGAAACCAGATCAGCTCCGCCACTTGTCCGGCGGACCCAGGCCGGCCGCCGGTGAGCGGAATGTGACCGTTCGGGAATTCGATCGCCGGCCGCACGCGTTGGACGTTCTGCTGCCGGGTACTGTCGCCGATGCGTGTCTCGATCGAGCCGGGACATACCGTGTTCACGCGGATTCCGGCCGCGGCCAGCTCCAGCGCCATCATGCGCGCGAAAGCGAGCTGACCGCCCTTGGTCGTGGCATACGCACTCGCACCCGCGTTGCTGAAGATCCGGGTGCCGTTCACCGACGATACGATCACGACCGCGCCGCCTTGAACCTTCAACAGGGGAACCGCGAGCTTTACGGTGAGGAACGTGCCTTTGAGATTCACGCCGAAGGTCGCTTCCCACTCCGTGCTGGAAATTTCCTCGACGGGCGCCCAGAGCCCATTGATTCCGGCGTTCGCCACCACGATGTCGAGGCGGCCCCAGGCGTCGCGAATTTGCGCAAGACTTTGCTCCATCTGTTTTTCGTCGGAAACGTTGGCGATGAGGCCGAGCGCCTCGTGCCCGCCGTGACGGATTTCGACACAGGTTTCTTGCAGCTCGTCCGGCGTCGGCCCGAGCGCGGCCACGCGTGCGCCCGCATACGCCAAGAGTTTGGCCGTGGCCTTTCCGATGCCGGAACCGGCGCCGGTCACCAGCGCAACTTTACCGACCAACGTGTCTTTCAACATCGTGTGCATGGACGTAATCATAGGAGCATGACCGCCAAGTTAAGCCGATAGTGGCCTGTTCCGAGCCGCCGTGCCACGACGAGGCGCACCCCAGCGGAACAAACCAGCGGGCCTCCTGACCATCGACGCATGGTCGCCGACGATCTTCCGATTCTTTATACCAAGCGTGGCTGTCCGTGGTGCCACGAAGCGGTCGAGTTTCTCGATAGCCACGGCGTAAGCTACAAGCTGCGAGAAGTGACGGCCGACCCGGCCGCGATGAAGGAAATGGAAAAGAAGTCCGGCCAAACGAAGGCGCCAACGCTCGATTGGCGCGGCCAAATCCTGGCCGATTTCGGCGTGGACGAACTGGTGCCGTTCTTGCGCAAGCAAAACGTAAAGCTCGAGGATAGCTGAGGCGGCGTGGGCCACCTCCGGGCGGCGTGCGTGTGAGGCGTCTTCTTCCAGAGGCGCCTTGAAATCACCTGATCGCCTAAGCCCAACGCGCGGCAGAAATCTGCGCTCTGGCGAAATCGGGAAGGTTGGATTTCGTTCCTGACACAAATGTCAGGCAGAGAAGATCGTTCCTTGCCGCCGCAGCGCCCAAAAACGTGGTTGAGGAGCGATCGGCGGCATTGAGGCCGCCGTTGCTCGTGCCTTGCGTACACACATGACGAATCTGGTGCCGCTCAACGATGAACCCGCGGTCACGGGGCCGAGGGTGCTCGTCGTGGAAGACGAGGAGAAAACCCGCGATTCCGTCTCGGAAGGGCTGCGAATCGAGGAGTGGCTCGTCACGAGCACCGAAGGCGGGGAGGCGGCCATCCGTTTGCTTGGCGCCGAGCCGTTCGACCTCGTGATTCTCGATTGGATGCTGCCTGACCGTGACGGCATCGAGGTTTTGCAATTTTTGCGCGGACGCGGCATCCACACGCCCGTGTTGATGCTGACCGCGCGGACTCAGTTGGACGACCGGGTCGTCGGCCTCGAGAGCGGCGCCGACGACTACCTGTTGAAGCCCTTTGCGTTCGCCGAGCTGCTGGCGCGTTGCAAAGCGCTCCTGCGTCGGCCGGCAATGCAGACGGGACGTTTATTGAGTCACAGCGACCTGCAGCTCGATAGCCGCGCCCGCGTCGCCGTGCGCGCGAACCAGGAAATCCCGCTGACGCCGCGCGAAGTCGATATCCTCGAATACCTGATGCGCTACCAAGGCCAGATCGTCACGCGCGAGATGCTCGAGCGCGACGTGTGGAAACAGAAAGGTCGGATGACCTCCTTGGATAATGTGATCGACGTCCAAATGATGCGGCTGCGGCGCAAGGTCGATGGCGATGGGCCGGAGCGGTTGATCCATACGATCCGGGGCGTCGGCTATCGTTTCGGCAAGGAAGGCGAATGATCCGCTGGTGGGAACGTCGGAGCCTTCGCTCCCGCCTTGCCTCCTGGTATGCGATCGGAAGCACGGTGCTCCTCGCGGCGTTCAGTGCGACGGTATATTTGTACGTGTCGCAGTGGATGGCGCGTCCGCTCGATCACGATCTCCGGCGCGATCTGCGCCGGATCGAGGAGCGTCTCTCCGTCGACCGCGATGGCCGCGTCAAATGGGCGGGAATCGATATTCCGGACCGATCGGCCTGGCCGACGCAGAATCCGTGGTTCGAGCTTTGGGATGACCAAGGCCGCTTGGTAAAACGCGTGTGGCCGTTCACCGATAACCGGGTACAATTAATGCCCGCCGCGCCGGTGCCCAATCGCGAAACCATCTCGGTCTTCAACGTCGCCCAGGACCTCCGGCTCCGTGTGCTCTCGGTGCCTTACACGGTGCCCGGCGACGGTCCCGGCTGGATGATCCGCGTGATGCGGGTGCACGAGCCCGTGGCCGATGCGTTGCGGGCGTTGCGGCTCATCATGTTCGTTTCGCTGCCGATCGTCGTCGCCCTGCTGGTGATCGGTGGCTACGTGCTGACGCGCCAGTGGCTCGCTCCGCTCGACGCCATGGTCGAGGAGGCAAACCGCATCACCGCGGAAAGCTTCGATCGCCGCTTGCCCGTGGTGAATCCGTATGACGAACTCGGCCGGCTCGCGTCGGTTTTCAACGTGACTCTTGACCGTCTTTCGGGTTCGTACACCGCCTTGAACCGGTTTGTCGCCGACGCGTCGCACGAGTTGCGGACTCCGCTGACGACGCTGCGCAGCGTCGGCGAGATCGGCCTGCGTCGCAGTCGCTCGGTGGAGGAATATCGCGATATCATCGGAAGCATGCTGGAGGAGGCGCAGCGGCTGCAGTTGTTGGTGCAGCGATTGCTCGAACTCGCCACGGCGGAAGGCGGCCGCGCGGCATCGCAGCGCGTCGAAATTCGTGTCGACGAGTTCGTGAGCGCGTGCGTGACCGAATTGTCGATCCTGGCGGAGACCAAGGCGCAACACCTCAGCGTCGATGTGGTTCCCGCCACGGCGATGAGCGATCCGGTACTTTTACGGCAGGCGCTGCAAAACCTCGTCGACAACGCGATCAAGTACAGTCCTGACGGCGCCACGATCCACGTGACCGTCCGCGCGTCGGCTTCGGCTGTGGAAATCGCCGTGAAGGACAACGGCCCGGGGATCGGCGACGAGCACCGCGCGAACCTCGCGCAACGTTTCTATCGGCCGGATCGCGGCCGCGATCGAGGCCGGGGCGGCTTCGGCCTGGGCCTGTCGCTCACCAAAGCCTACATGGCTTTGTTGGGCGGCGTGCTCCATTTTACCCCCGCGGAGCCGCGGGGATGTGTCTTTACCCTCCAATTGCCGATCGGAAATACCCGTGCCGCTGCCTAACATTCCAGATGATGTCAGACGCTTGATCCTCGACCACATTCCGTCGGTCGAGCGGTTGGAAATTCTCTTGTTGCTGTTCGATGGCCGCAAACATTCGTGGCGCTTGCGCGAAATCGAGGAGCAGATTCGCAGCGCTCCCGAATCGATCCAGCAAAATGTCGCCGCCCTCGTCGCTTCGCATCTCGTCGCGGACGATCCCGCGACCGCCGGGACCGTGCGCTATGCCGCCGCCAACGAGGCCCTGGACGCGGCCGTCACCGAGCTCGCGCTCGTTTATCGCACTCGACGTGTGGCGGTGATCGAGCTGATTTATGCGGACCGCCGCACCTCCGCGCAAAGTTTCTCCGACGCATTCAAGCTCGGTAAACCCAATGATCGCTAAATCCATCTATATCTTGTGCGCGATCACGAGCTTGTTCTGCTTCGTGCTCCTCATCCGCGGCTATTGGCGCATGCGCACGCGCATCCTGCTATGGAGTAGTGCGGCATTTTTGGCATTCACGCTGTCGAATTTCATTCTGGTGATCGATCTCGTCGTGCTGCCTCAGGTCGATCTCCTGGCTTTGCGTAACGCCGTGACCCTGATCGGCGTCCTCCTCCTTTTGTTTGGGTTAATCGGCAGTTCCTAATGAAGCTTTCCGAGATCAACTATTTTGTCGGCGGCGCGATCTTCATGGGAGAAATCGTCGTCACGGTGTTGTTCGCCCGCCTCGCCACGCGAACTCGCGATCGTTTGTTCGGATGGTTCGCGGCGGCCTTTGCGATGCTCGCCTCGGAGCGCGTGCTCTTGGTGTGGCGAATCACTTCGGACGTTCACCCAGCCGTCTATCTAACGCGCTTGGTTGCCTTCCTGTTTATTATTTTCGCCGTGATTGGCCGCAATCGTCGCGGCACCGGCGACCGACCCCAAATGTAGGGCGGGGGCTCCGAACCCCGCCGTCGCGCCACGGTAGTGGTTCTAGCTTGTGCGACCATGCCTCACTCTCCCTCCGCTGCCTCCGGCGCGAGATGCAGCTCTTGGCAGGCGCGTAAATACGCCGCGGCGGACCAAGCTTGATACGCCTTCCCCATCGGCCGGCCGGTCCGGCCATGAATCCACTCGTTGAATTCCCATTCGCGGTTGCGTCCGAGTCGGTTCGCCTCCGCAAGCTTCACCAGTTCGTGGCACGCGAGATCGTGCAATCCGAGTCGATGGATGAAGCGCACCCACAGCCCGCCGATAAACGGCCAGTGTCCGCCATTGTGATAGTGATGCGGGAGGTTCAACAGATTGACCGTGTAATAGGGCCGCCAATCCGGGTCGCCCGACTGCACCGCGGGATACAGGTTCGCGACCGGGTAGGGCGCGTTCACGCCGACACCCCACATGAAACGAAACGCGGTCCGCGCGCGCTCAATGTCGATGACATTGGTAAGGAAGGCCAGGATGTTGCCGAAAACGTCGCAGCGCCAGTTGAACGCAAACGGCGTGATTTCCGCGATCAAGTACTGCGCGTCGCCGAGTGACGACTGGCGATCGGCGAAGGTCGCGGCCGCCTTCGGGTCCGCCGAGGTCGAGGGCCAGAACGAGGCCTTGATTTTGCCGGCGATGTGTTGCGACCAGCGCAGAAATTCCGCGGCTCGCTCATACTCCTGCTGGTACTCCAAGATGCGGCCGTAACAGACATTCGCGCGATACCAGAGCACTTCGTCGTAGAGCACTTGGTAGCTGCGGCCAAACAAGTCCGTCCAATCGCCCGCCTCGGGCACTTCGATCAGGCCGTCGTTATTGCTGTCGTGCGCGGTCAGCCACTCCATGCACCGCCGCAGGACGGCCGAATACTCCGTGATCAAGGTTACATCGCCAGTCGCGGTGACATAATGGTAAACCGCCATGATCAGCCATAGGCCGCTGTCGATGGAGCAGATCCCGCCCACGCCGGTGTATTCGGGCATGCGGTCGTCGATGCGCACGTTGGCCGGCACCTGTCCGTTTGGGGCTACCGCGTCGAGCAGCGTACGCAGGGTCAACCGTTGCGCTTCTCGAATATCCGGCTCCTCCATCTCGATCGTTTGGACGACCGCAAAGCAGCCGTCGCGCGCCCAGACGCTGCGATAGTTCACGTCGGTGCCCGTGACGGTGTTGTCCGCTAGCGAGCAGGCCGAGAAGCCCATCGGGGTGATATTTTTTCGCAGTGCGATCAATGCTTGCCGATATCCTTCGGCGATCAATCCGCGTTCTTCGTCGCGCAGCGTTCGGAACGCATCCGCGGAAAATAGCATGCCGCGCCACGCGCCCGCCGGGCGATGCGCCGGCGCGTTGCGCAACACTGGCATTTCGGGAATCACCCCGAAATGCTTCAGCCCTTCGAGCACGCCGTCGGCCATGACTTGGCGTGGCACGAAGACAGGCAGCTTCACCACCGCCTCGAAGAGCTCGGGCTGCGCGTTTTCCACCGCGATCCCATGCACGCCGGGGAGCAAAAACATCGCGCTGTCGTTCGCCGTGTCGCCGGCCACCAAGACCGCGTCGAGCGCAATTCCGAGTCGCGTGCAGAGCCAGGCAAGCGCGTTGCCCTTGTTGGCTCGGCTCGGCAACACGTCGAGGTCGCGCAGGCTCGAGTACACCACGTTGACCTGCAAACCGTCGGCCGCGAAGCGGCGGCGCAGTTCGTCGATTTTGGTGCGATCCGCGCGATGAAGGTACCAGCTGGATTTGTACGGATGAAGAAACTCCGGCGGCTGGCGCTCGACGCCCGGCATCGAGCGCATGATTTCCTCCACTTTCGCGAGGTCCCAGCCTTCACCGAACTGGGCGTTGAATTCCGGTTCGTCCGCTTGGGTGCGCCAATTATACAGCTCCGTGCCGACGCCGCCAATGATGTAGTCCGGCTCCGGTAATCGTCGCGCCGCGATCAACGCGGAGGTGTCTTTCACGCTGCGGCCGGAATTAAGGACCAGCATCGGGCGGTGTTTCGCGTCCAATGCCTCCCATGCGTGCTTGAAACGTTGCGCGGATTCCGGGTTGCCGAGAAGGGTGCCGTCGAGATCGGAGGAGAATAGACGGATTTTGGGCGGGTGGGAGAGGGTCATGAGGACGCAGTGGCCGACGCGATCGCGCGCGGCATCGGTGCATCGCGCGACGGTGCTCCCACTCTGTGTCACTCTGCGCAATTCGCCAGTCCCGGCGGCAAAGGCCGAGGCCCAATTAGACCCTTCGCGTCCCTCGTTTGCATCGCGAGACATCAACCTGGAGAAAGATTTCGCGCGAAAAAACTCGAATCGGGGAAGGTCACGGATCCCGATCGGTTCGCCCACCCAACGGATTCAAACGTCTTCCGCGAACTCCCAAATGCCAACTCCTTCGCGTGCTTCGTCTACTTCGCGAGACATCAGGCTTCAGAAAGGATTCTCGCGAAGCGTTCGGAGGGGACGAAGAACCTAGGATTGATCTCTCAGTCGCCATCGTTCCACGGCTCGTCCCACTCCGCGTCGTCGAGCGTCACGGCGGCGGCCATGCGATGTTCGACCGCCGCGACAAGCTGGTGTGCGATTCCGGTCCACGTGAAAAGACTGCGCGCCTTGTGGGCGCCCATCCGCGCCAGGCGTTGCCGGAGCCGCGGGTGACGAAATACCTTCGCCATCGTGATGCCGAGGTCTTCGCGGTCGAACGGATCGGCGAATAACGCGTGCCGGCCAAACGAAAGCGCACGGTACAAGCCGCCATGCACGGTGACGACGGTGGGCGTGCCCGAGGCCATCGCCTCGATCGCGGTCATCCCAAATGGTTCGTATCGGCTGCACAAAACGAAGAGATCGGCGGCACGGTAGTAATCGGCGAGTTCTTCATCGGCGATAAATGAGCCGAACCGAATCCGATCCGCATAGCCGGTAGCCGTCGCGCGCTGCCGTAATTCCGCTAGGAGTTTTTCCTCGTGCGCGTTCAGATCTTGTCCGCCCACGGCCAGATAAAGCACCGCGTCGGGCACGCGTGCGGCGAGCAACGCAAAACTGTCGATGAGGAGATCGTAGCCTTTGTTCCGCGCGAGTCGTCCAAGCGCCAACACGACTTTCCCGGCGAATCCCAGCCGGCTACGTATCGCATCCCGCGAAGCGTCGCTGACGGGATAAAATCGATGATCGTCGTAGCCAGGCGGGACCATTCGTACTTTCGCCGCCGGCACGTCGTAATCGGCGACGACCCGATCGAGCTGTGGTGGCGTCGTGGCCAGGACGATATCGCAGTCGGCGTAGAGCTTGCGCTCCTCGGTGATGCGTCGCGCAAAATTGTACCGTTGCTCGAATTCGGCGGCGCAGCCTGGGAAATCGGACTCCATCTGCCGCTGTTTCCAGAGGCCGAGGGAATGCGGCGTGTGGATATGCGGGACGTCGAGCACGGTGGCAATGTGCTGCGCCGCCAAGCCCGCATCCCAGTAATGGCTGTTGATGAACTTGTACTCGAGGCCGTGACGCTCGATGAAGCGGAGCGCATGCTCGTTCCACTCGGCGAGATGCTCGCACAAATATTCCTTGGGCAAAAATTCTTTCCCGCCGCAGGGCATCCGAACGATGCGGACGCGATCCGAGACGAGTTCCAGCTCGGGCTGCGACTCGAAACGGCGCGTCCAGATATCCACTTCGTAGCCGAGCAGCGCCAGTTTCTTGGAGAGCTCGAGCACGTAGACGACTTGACCCCCGGTATCGGCGGCGCCAAGCGGAGGGACCGCGGCCACATACCCGTGCGTCGAGATCATCGCGATCCGTGGCAATGTGCTCGTGGCGCGAAGGATGTCGGGCCGGACCGGTATGGAAGGGGCGAGACTGCGCTTACGCACCCGGACAATTTGGGAGGGGAGAGTTGATCGAGCTGATGATTGGAGCATGCCGGGAGGATACCAGCCGGGTCGGATTTTCGGCTACGATTACCGGCTGACATTTTGGTCAGTGGCGCCGCGGCGGCCCTCCGCTGCCGCTCGCGGCACCATGCAAGTCATGGTGGGAGCCTTCCTCTTCGCGGTTCAACCCGTCCGCTTCCAACGTTGACGCCACCGGCCGAAACCAAATGCGCCGAGCGCCGCGCTCATCAGAATCACGCCAAACGTCGCAGGTTCCGGCGCTGGCGTGACTTCGTGATTCCATGACACCCATCCCGTTTGCGTGTTGGGAAAACCCGTGAACGTGACCTGCGACGCCGCGTTATTCGGTATCGGCGTGTTGCCGCGTTGGTCGATGACTGCGCCCGGGAAGTTCTGTGCGATGAAATAATCGCTCATGTTCACCCAATTCGTCACCGCAACATGCACGCCGGCATCGATGATCAGCGTCGTCGCGGTCAGGATGGTCGCGGTGCTGTTGCCGAAATCCAAGACAGTGTCGCCGGTGAGGTGAAGCGTCCCAAGCGTAACCGAGTTCGACAAAAACAAAGTCGATGTCGGCGTGCCGCCGATTCCGGTTCCGCCGAATGCCAGCGTGCCGTTGAAGTTGAGCGCGTTGCCGACGGTGACATTGCCGCCGCCCGTGAACGCGAGCGTGCCGGCCCCGGCCAGGGTTCCCAGTAGCGTCGTCGATCCCGCGGTATTGATCGTCAATGCCGCGCTTGACCCCAGCGTGAGCGTCGAGGTGCTCGCCGTCGTCAATCCGGCGATCGTTTGGCTGATGCCACTGCCAAGCGAGGCGCCCGCCCCGGTGCCGATCGTCAGCGTCGATCCACTGTTGAGCGCGTTCGTCGCGGCCAACGCGAGCGTGCCGCCGACGACCGTCGTCGCGCCGGTGAACGCGTTGGTGCCGCTCAACGTCAAACTGCCGCTTCCTTCTTTCGTTAATCCGCCGCTGCCCGAAATGCTGCCCGCGAATATCGTGGATGCGTTGTTGCCGCCGGTGAGCAATGTGCCCGCGCCGAGCGTCACCGTCGCCGCGCTAGCGCCGCTCGCGAGCGAACCGATCCGCTCGGTTTGGCCGTTGAGATCCAGCCGGCCGTCGGAGTTTAGCGTGACGGCAATGTTGTCGTTGACTTGCCCGGCAGCCCCGAGCCGAACCGTTGCCGAGGCCGCGCTGCCGGCGCCGTCGCC
Organism: uncultured Opitutus sp.; assembly: GCA_966252355.1. Taxonomy (GTDB): domain Bacteria; phylum Verrucomicrobiota; class Verrucomicrobiia; order Opitutales; family Opitutaceae; genus ER46. Next base: position 23,619 of record CBINOT010000026.1, read on the forward strand.
AATCGTGAGCGCACCGGTGCCCGTCGCGTCGAGCGTCGCAGTCTTGGCGAGCACGACGGTGCCGTCATTCACGGTGAAACCGCCCGAAAGGCTGTTCGACCCCGAGCCGTCGAGCGTCAGGGTGCCGCTGCCGGTTTTCACGAACGAGCCGCCGGCGCCGGCGATCGCGCCCGAGTACGTCGTGCTGGTATTGAGTCCGCCCGCGGTCAACGTGCCGCTGCCGAGCGTGACCACACTGCCGTCGACGCCGGCGAGCGAACCGAGCGCGGCCGAACGGTTGTTCACGTTGAGCGTCGAACCGACGCCCGCCAGATTCAGCGCCGAGGACGATGGGCCGGCGCCGTCCACGTTGATTTGGACGGAGCCGGCGTTGACCACCGTGGTGCCGGTGTACGTGTTGCCCGATGCGCCGAGCACCAATGCGCCGATGCCATTCTTGACGATCCCGCCGGCGCCGGTGATCGCGCCGCCGGTCTGCATGTTGCCTGACCCCGACATGGTCAAGGTGTTGCCCGCGGTGCCGAGGCCGCCGTTGAGATAGAGATTTCCCGAAGCGACATCAATGGTCGCGCCGCCCGAGCCAACCGTCACGGCGCCGGCCCAGGTGTTGTCGCCGCTGAGGTTTTGTAGCGCGCCGCTGCCGCCCGAGCCAACGCCGGCGATCGTCAACGCCGCGTTGGCGACATTGATGTTGTTCTGCAGCTGCAGCGCGGCGCCGTTGGCCACGTTGACGCCGCCTTGCCCGGTGCCGAGGGCGTTCGAGCTGCCGACCTTGATGGCACCCGCATTGACAAACGTCGTGCCGGCGTAGCTGCTCGCACCGGTCAACGAGAGCGTGCCGGTGCCGTTCTTCGTGATCCCGCCCGAGCCGTCGATCGCGCCGGTGAAGTTCGTCGAGGCGTTGCCGGCAAGCGATAGCCGGGCCGCGCCGAGCGACACGCTGCCCGCGCCCGCGAGCGATCCGATCGTCTCGTTATTGCTCGCGAGATCCAATTTGCCGTCGGCGTTCACGGTCACCGCGCTTGCATCATCGATCTGGTTCGCCGCGCCGAGTTGCAGCCGCGCCGAATTTGATGCGCCGCTGCCGTCGCCGATCGTGACCGCGCCGGTTCCGGTGGCGGACGTGCCGGCGGCCTTCGCGGCAATCAGAGTGCCGTCGGCAATCGTGACGTTGCCGATCGCGTTTGCGGTGCCTCCGCTCAGCGTCAAGTTGCCCGATCCGGTCTTGGTCAAACCGTTCGCGGTGATCGTGCCGCCAAAGGTCGTGCTCGTCGCATCGCCGACCGTGAGCGAGCCCGTGCCGAGATCCAGCGTGGCGGTACCGCTGCCGCCGGCCAGCGCGGCGAGGGTCTGACTGCCGTTACCTGTATCGATCGTTGCTCCGTTGGCGATCGTCAGCCGCGTCGCCGTGGGCAGAAAATCGGTGCCTTGTGTGAAAAGCGTGCCGGCATTGACGAGCGTTGCGCCGTCGTACGAAGCCGCGGCGCTGAGCGTGAGATTGGCGACTCCGTTTTTCGTGATGCCGCCGCTGCCACCGATTGGACCAAGCGTGAGATCGCTCCCGGAGGTGTTCGGATTGAAGACGGCATTGCCGCTCAACGTCACCGCACCGAGTCGCAAATCGTACCCGTTGCCGCCGATGATCGTCAGCGTGTTCGAGCCGATGGCCAGCGTGCCGAGCCCGAGCGTGAAGTTGGCACCGGTGCCGACGCGGTTCGTGTCGATGGTCGAATCGGCGAGCACCGTGATGTTGTTCGCAAAGGTCGTGTTGTTCGTGTCGTTTTTGAGCGCCAGGGTGCCGCCGTTGAGCGCGATCGAACGATTCGTGCCGAGCGCATTGGCCGAGCGCAGATCCAGGGTTCCGGCGTCGACCCGTGCCGCGCCGGCGAACCCGGTGTTGTTCGCGCTAAGTTGCAGCACGCCGGCGCCGGCCTTGATCAGCTGACTGCTGGTCGAACTGGTCAGATCGCCGGTGCCATTAAGCGCCAGCGTCTGGTTTGCGTTGATGTCGAAGGTGCCGCTGCCGTTGGCCCCGATCGTCCATGTCTTCGCGGTGTTGGAGGTGAAGCCGCTCGTGACGTTCAACGTGCCGCCGTTGAACACGATCGTTTTCGTCGCCGTCGTGCTGCCGAGCCCGTTCTCCGCGCCAATGCGCAGCGTGCCGTCGTTGATATTCACGTTGCCGGTGAAGGTATTCGCGCCCGTCAGCGTCAGCAGTCCTGCGCCGGATTTCGTGAGACCGATCGGATTGTTCGAGCGGTTGCGATTATTGATGATGATCGAGCTGATATTCAGCACGCCTGCGGCGTTATCGACCGTGACGGCGAGCGTGCCGCCATTCGCGGTCGTGAGTAGTCCCGCGCCCGAAATCGTCGAGGTCGTCGCACCGCTCTTGATCAGGCCGCCGCTATTGAGCTGCAGAATCCGCGTATTGCTGGTGCCGAGGTTGACGGTCGGGGCATCGGTGATCTTCAGGTTGCCATCGGTCGTCGTGCCGGTGTTGGTCAGGGTGTACGCGCCAACCGGAGAACTGCTTGTCAGCAGCACGCTTTGATTCGCTTGGTTGACGTTGATGCCGAGCGCGCCGGTGTAATAGCTGGTCAAGGCGCGCACGCCGTTGCCGGTGCCGACGCCCCCGGTGTACTCCGCAAAATTCGCGCTGCCGCTCGCGTCGCTCACCTGAATCCAGCCGGCCAGGGCGACCGGGGTCGTCAGTGAGCCGCCGACGCTCACGCCGTTGATTTGATTGAGAAACACGCGCGGACTGCCCGGTGTCCCCGCCGAGTTGGTGCCGCTGCCCAGCAGGGAAGCGGGATCGGTCGCAAACGTGATCGTCGCGCTGCCGCTCTGCACGAGATTCGACAGCGTGACATCGGCCTGTCGCGTCGCATCGGCTTGCACATAAAACGTGTTTGCGCCGGTCGTGGCGGTGACGGTGCCGAACGTTTCCGAGGAGTTTGCGGCCGAGTTGCCGACGAATCGAATCGTGCCGTCGTTCAGCGAAATCGGCGCGGTGTTCGACAGGCGCGTGCCGCTGTTCGTGCCCGAATTGTCGAGCGTGAGCGTGCCGTTGGTGACCGTGATATTGCTGGCGCTGCCCAGCGAACCCGCGTTCGCCAGCGCCAGTGCTCCCTCGGTAATCGTCGTGGTGCCCGTGTAGGTCGAGGCGCCGCCAATGACGACCGTGCCGGCCCCGGACTTGGTGAGATTAACGGCGCCGCCCGTGATGCCGCCGTTCAGTGTCACCGTGGTGTTCGCGGCGGCGTCGATCGTGGCGCTCGAACCGAGCGCAATGGCGGCGACAACCGTGTTGTTGCCCGCGACGTTTGCTAGCGCGCCGCTCGCATTAACGCCGTTGCCGTTGAGCGTGATGGCTTCGCTGCCGATCGACACATTGCCTTGCAGTCCGAGCGTTCCGCCCGCCGTCACCGTCGTGGTCGTCGCCGCGCCGGTGTTGCCCAGCGCATTGTCGGCTGCGGCGATCAACGTCGCGCCTGCATTCACCGTTGTCGCGCCGGCATACGTGTTGTTTCCGCCTAGCGTCACTGAGCCGGCGCCACCGGCTATGAGGGAAGGGGTGCCGCCGATGGCGCCGTTCAGTGTAAGATTTGTGCCGCTGCTCGCGCCGATGGTCGTATTGCCGGCAAGCATGATCGCGCCGGCGAAAACATTATCGCCGGCGAGATTGTCGATCGCGCCATTGCGTCCGGCGGCGCCGGTGCCCGTGACGCTCACCGCTTCGGCGGCATTGTAGGCGATGCCGCCTTGAAACGCCAGCGTGCCGCCGGAGAGCACCGACGTCCCGCCGGTGGTAGAGCCGAGCGCGCTGTTGCCGGCCGCGACGAGCGTGGCGCCATTGTTCACCGTCGTCGTGCCGGTATAACTATTCGGCGCCGAAAAGATCACGGTGCCGGCGCCGTTGGCCGTCACATTGCTGGCGATCGATTGGCCGATTGCCCCGCTCGCGGTAAGGCTCGCGCCCGCCGCGGCCCCGATGGTCGTATTGCCGGCCAAGGTGATCGCGCTCGTGAGCGTGTTGTCGCCACTCGAGCTCGCGATGGCGCCCGCGGCGCCCGCATCGCCGGTTCCGCTGGCCGTGATCGTCCCCGATGCGACGGTGACGTTGCCTTGCAGCGCCAACGTGGCACCGGTGCTCACGGTCGAAACGCCGCTGCCGAGCGAGGAGTTGCTCGCGGCGATGGTCGTTCCGCCGGTCAAGGTGTTCGCACCGGTCTGGGCGTTGACCCCGCTGAGGGTCAGTGTACCCGCGCCGGTTTTGTTGATGCCGCCCGCGCCGCTCACGTTGGCGGCGAGCGTCAAGTCCGACGCGGCCGCGCCTTGCGCCACGTCGAACGTCCGCGCCGCTCCGCCGAGGTCGAGTTTCCCCGTGATGTTCGCGGTGGTCGCCGACGATTGCGTGGTGACGTTGCCCGCGAGCGTCAGGGTGCCGGACCCGGTTTGCGCCGTGCCGCCGCTGACGAAGGTCAAGCCGCCGAGCGTCTGGTCGTGATTGGCGAGATCGAAGGTGCCGACGGAGTTCGGGGTCGAGAGCGAAACATGGGTGGCGCTGCTCAAAAGATTGCTATTGCCGAGGCGAACCACGCCATTTTCGACCGCGATATCTCCGGTGAAGCTCCCAAAGCTGTTGCCGGTCAACACGGTCGTGCCCGTGCTGCCGGCCGACTGGGTTATCGTGCCGGCCCCGGAGATCGCGCCCGCGATGGTCGTCGTGCCGTTATTGTTCAGCGTGATCGTATGGTTCCCGGCGGCGATCGCGCCGGAGAGATTCAAGGCGGTGCCGGTGTTCGTGTTGACGTTGAGATTCGAGCCGAGAACGAGATTCGATTGGATCGTATGCGCGCCGCCCGGGGCCGCGCTGGTCACCGTGATCGCGGTGGGTGTGTTGGTTTGTCCGCTGTCCAGCGTCAGCGTGTATCCTTGCAGCGTGTAGTTGAACGGCGCATCGAACTGGATCGAACCGGCGGAGCGATTGGCACCCAAGTCGACGTTCTGCGCGGTCGTGAGCTGAAAGCCTGGGCTGGTGAACGTGTGATTCGAGAAAATGAGATTCGCATTCGCCGCGGGCACGACGCCGAGGTTCGGCGTCGCCGCGTTGCCCCAATTGTTTCCGTTGCCCCATTTATTGTCTCCGGCGTAGTTCGAATAGAAAATTGTGCCGACCGGCGCGCCCGAGGTCGTGATGGAGAGGCCCTTGATTTCCGTGTATTGCATCACTCCGCCGGTGCCGGCGGTGAAGACCAGTTCGAGATTCTCCGGCCGCACGCCGAGATTCGTGAGGTCCGATTGAAATACTTGAGTGAGTGTGCCGGCCGCACCGAAGCGCATGCTCACGGTGAGGATATTGTCGGTCGTGAAATTGAAAACGAGTTCGCGCTCGTTGAGCGCGTTGCTGTCGACGGGGCGCGAGTTGGCGCCGGTGAAATTGACGGCCCCGAGACTGTAGGGTGCCGCCGAAAGATTCGTCGTGCCGTCGATGTACGCGTAATTGTTGTTCGTGCCGCCATTGTAGTCCGTGCCCGCCCCGCTGCCGGGGCCGCGCACCGACACGGCATTGGGCGTCGCGCCGATGCCGCCCTGACGGCCTTCCGTGGCATTCGAGAAATTCCCGTACGCGTCGACGCCGACGGAAAAATATCCCCCCGCCATGCCCGCGTGGGTTGTATCCGCGCCCCCGGGCGCGGCGGCGTTTTTCTGCGCGTACCCGAGTGAGCCGCCGAACGCGCCGACGTCGAAGTTCGTGACGGACGCGTCGCGCAATGAAATCGTGAACCCGTCCGCGCCTTGCCCGTTCGGCGTCCACATCTGGAAGCGCATGTCGACGGAGATGTTGTTGCTCGCCGAAGGAATCGGCGTGGTCAGCCGCGCATACGTCGCTTGCTGGCCGACGTTGTTGGTCATGCGCAGCCAGCCGGCTCCGTTTGCGTCGATCGATCCGCCCGTGAGTGTCGGCACGTAGGTGCCATTGCTGGAGGCGACAACCCAGCCCGATTGATCGAACGTGGAGTGACTGAACGTTTCGTTGAAGACGAATTGGGCGCGCGCCGAGGCGGCGGCAATCACTGCGAGCATTAAGACGCTCAGCCACCGAATGCCGTCGCACGGATCTTCGAGATCGCTCGTTCCCTGACGTCGCATAGGGGGCGCTATCGGTCTGAGCTTCCGATTCTCACCTGATATTTATGTCAGGTGCCCCGGCGAATCTGACAGAATGTCAGATTGCGAGTTTCCGCCGAGGAGAGCGCATTTCGGCCGAGTCCTGCCTGACAAAAATGTCAGGTGATGCGGTGGCACGCGTGTCTTGCCCCTCGACGGGCGCTTCGCGCCGCGGGCGCGGCCGTACGAGACCTCGATACGAGCAAGATGCTCGTGCTACCCCTCATCAATCTGCAGCTGACACGGTTTTTCGCCGCCCTCGGAGTCGAATCCGGCGCGTTCGGCGATTGCGCCGCACAGCGTGGCGACGCCGAGGTGGTTGCGCTCGGTGGCGATCGTCAGATGGAACGCCTGCGGATCGTCGCGCCGCTTTAACTTCGTCGCGAGTCTCGTTTTCGCCATGGCGGCGCGCGGATCGTCGCACTTGTTGAGCGCGATCCAATCGGCGCGTGCGAATGCGGCCGGATTCATGAGCTGAGTTTCGTCGGCCTCGTCTGGCGCCAGCACGAATAGCACGGCGTCGACGAGCGACGTCGTGCCGCGTTGCAGGCCGAAGGGGTTGTCCTCGGCGCGGCTAGCGATTGCTTCCACGAACACGAGGTCGAGGCTTCCTTCCGTTGTGCGCATGAACGCGCCTTGGGTTTTCTGGTGCCGGACAGCGACTCGAGCGCATGGATGCAGTCGCAGGAATAACGTTCTGAGCGCCTCGATGAGCGCCGATTTTCCCACGCGGCGGGGGCCCGCGACACCCACCACGAAGGGTCGCTGAGTTCGGCGTCCCTTACGCCGGTGTTCGTGCGAAGACGCTCTGTCCATGCTGCAGGGTAGGCAGGCGGTGCGCAGCCTGCAAACGGGTTTGCGCCGTCACGATTCGCGGTGTCACCGGAGAATCCTCCTAACGCGGTTCAGGCGCTCTGCCGTGGGTTGCGACGGTATTCTGTTCCTGGATGCGCTCCGCTACGGTGGTTTGGCGCGGTTGAACGCGGTCCGCGGTAGTTTCTAACTGCGCGCCCGCGCACGTAGGTCGCGGGTTTCGAATGGGTTGAAGCCCCGCTTGGGCGAACACCTACCGCAAATGTGGGTTACGACCCAAGAGTCGGCGCGAGCGCGATGCCCTAGGATCACGGCGCACACTTCGGACAAACCGTCTGCGTAGCATTTCAACTCAGTCCTCCTCCTCACCCATATGTACTCGATGTCTGCCCCTAGCGAGACTGGCCGAACTCGCCAGTTTCCTCGAAACCGCGGGTTCGCGCCGTTCTCGGCGTTCGCCTTGCTCTGTCTCCTGTTCTCTGCGCTTCCGGCTTTCGCCCAAAGCGTAGTTACAAGCCTCACGGGGATGAATGGCCCCACCTATGTCACGATCGATGCGAATCGCACGATTGGCGGCACCACCTCGACCTGGCTGTACGTTTCCGAGCACGGCGCCTCCAATAACACCGGCGGCGGCCGCATTCTTCGGTATAACCTGGCGTCGCTCTCCACGCCTCCGACCGATATCGGTCAGGGCCATTTCACGAGCCCCGACGGCATCCTCATCGATGCGGCTACCGGCAATCTGACGATCGCCGACCGCGCACGGAATCACATCGTGCGGATCGATAATACCGGCGCGGTCCTTTCCGTGTTCGGTTCCGGTACCGCGGGCGCGGCCGATGAAATGCACGGCCCAGTCGAGCTCGCGACCGATGGCTCGAATATCTACATCGCCGAGCACGGCGACACCTCCGGCACCATCGGCGGCGGCGGCAGTTTCGTTTCGAAGTATACGAGCGCCGGCGTCCGCGTTTGGCGCGTCGGTGGCATCGGTGGCGGCAACGCGCAATTTGCCAACACCGGCCCGTACGGCGTCGCGATCATTGGAAGCACGCTTTACGTTACGGACTCGTTCAGTTCGCGTCTCCAAACGTTCGATCTGAACGGCGTGTACCAAAGCCAGATCTCGATGCCGGGCGCCTTGCCGCTCGGCCTTTACGTCGATTCGACGGGCGCCCTCTGGGTGACTCAAGGCACCAACTCCTCCGATGGCACGGGTGCGATTCAACAAGTGCAGAAATTTCCCACGCCCGGCGGCGCCGCCAGCGTGACCCTGACCGGCGGTCTGTCGCTGCCCTTCTCCGTCGCGGTCAATTCCGCGACGAATCTCGCGTACGTGGCCGACTACTACAACAACCGCGTCGTCGTGTTCGACCTCGCGGCAAGCTCTAGCGGCACCGCACCGGTGATCAACAGCAGTTCGACCGTGAGTGGCACCGTGGGCGCCAATTTGACCTACACGTTGACCGCCACGGGTTCGCCGACGTCTTTTGCGACGGTCGACGCTCTGCCTGCCGGCCTGACGCTCAACACCACGACGGGCGCGGTCACCGGCATTCCGTCTGCCGCGGGTACGACGACCACGCACTTCACCGCGACGAATTCGGCCGGCACCAGTTCGCAATACGCGGTCGTGTTCTCGATCAGCGCCGCGACGTCCAGCGGCACACCCGCCGCCCCGCTCGGGCCCACCATCACGCACTTCGATCTCGATCTTCCGAGCGTCGTCGTCGGCGTGAGCGCGGACATGATCGTCACCTTCGACACCGCAGTCACAGGCGTCGATGCGACCGATTTCGCGGTCAACACGCAGGGCTCGGCCACGGCCTCGATCACGGGGGTGAATGCGATCGATGCGACCAGCTATCGCGTTCATTTCAATTACACCGACACCGACGGCTCGATCCAATTGGCGATCAAGACGAGCGGAACGGGCATCACCGACGCCTCGAGCAATGCTTTCCGTGGCAGCGGCATCACCGCTTCGCCCGTGTATGGCACCGGCACGGCTCCTGCGGCCGATCAAACTGCTCCCGCCGTCGCCACGGTCGTTGCAGGCACCCCGTCCGGCACGAGCGCCACGTTTACCGTGACCTTTAGCGAAAGCGTCACGGGCGTGGGAGCTTCGGACTTCATTATCACCGGCACCAGCGCTACGATTGGCGCGGTTACCGGCAGCGGCACCACCTGGACGGTGCCGATCACGGCGTCGGGCAGCGGCTCGGTCACCCTGACTGTCGTCGGTGGGGCGACTTCCAATATTCGCGATGCCGCAACCAATCTGTTTGGCGGTAACGGCACCACCTCCGCTCAGGTGACCATCGGCGGGGGCAGCAGCACGCCGACCGCGCCGGTTATCAGCAGCGCGACCAGCGCAAGTGCAACCGTCGGCACGGCCTTCAGCTACCAGATTTCCGCGAGCGGCTCGCCCACGAGCTATGCCGCGACCGGTCTCACCGGCACGGGTCTGTCGCTGAACACGACCTCGGGTTCGATCTCGGGTACGCCGACGGCGGCGGGCACGATCACCTCGCAGCTTACGGCCACGAACGCCGCGGGCACGAGCGCGCCCGTGACCTTGACGATCACGGTCGCCGCGAGCGGCGGCACGGGCACGGCTCCGACCGTCACCAGCGCCGGCACTGCGTCCGCGACTGTTGGCACGGCGTTTAGCTATCAAATTACCGCCAGCGGCTCGCCGACGAGCTTTGCCGCCACCGGCCTCACTGGCACGGGCCTTTCGGTCAACGCCACGACGGGCTTGATCTCGGGCACGCCGACCGCGGCTGGCACGATCACGTCTCAACTGACGGCCACGAATAGCGCGGGCACCAGTGCCGCGAAAACGCTTACCATCACCGTGAGCCCCGCCGCGACTGGCACCGCTCCTTCGATCACCAGTGCAACCAGCGCCTCCGCGACGGTGGGTACGGCGTTCAACTATCAGATCACGGCGAGCGGTTCGCCGACCAGCTACGCTGCGACGAATCTCGCCGGGACAGGCCTCTCGTTGAACACCGCCACGGGCGTCATTTCGGGCACGCCGACCACCGCCGGCACCCTCACCACGCAGCTCACCGCGACGAATGGCACGGGCACGAGCGCCGCCACCACGCTGACGATCACCGTGAGCGCGGCTTCGAGTGGCGCGGTACCCATCGTCACGAGCGGCGGCAGCGCTTCCGCGACCGCGGGCACGGCGTTCAACTATCAAATCCTCGCGAGCGGTTCGCCGACGAGCTATGCGGCCACGGGCCTCACTGGCACGGGCCTGACCCTGAACGCGACGACCGGCCTCATCTCCGGTACGCCGACCGCGGCCGGCACCATCACCGCGCAGCTCACCGCGACGAATAGCAGCGGCACGAGCGCCGCGAAGACGCTGACCATCACGGTCGCACCCGCGCAAGCTGCTCCATCCGTGACCTCGGCCACGGTGAACGGCACCGTGGGCATCCCGCTCAGCCTCACGGTCACCGCCACGAATAGCCCGACGTTGTTCCTGCTCTCGGGTCAGCCTGCGGGAATTACGATCAACCAGAGCACCGGTGTCATCAGCGGCACCCCCACTGCCGCCGGCAGCTTCACTGCGACGGTTACCGCCGCCAACGGTTCGGGCAGCGGCCACGCGACGATCTCCTTCAATATCGCGGCCGACAATTCGCATCCCCCGCTGCGCGGCCAGACGGTGATCTTCAACACGCCCACGAGCGCGATCGTCGTTGGCAGCGCCATCCAACTCGGCGCGACGGCGACCTCCGGTCTGCCGATTACGTACACGTTGGTGAGCGGCAACGCCGCGCTCAATGGCGATACACTCACGATCAAGGGCGCCGGCCCGGTCGTCATTCGCGCGAGCCAGAACGGTGACGGCACCTGGGCGGCGGCGAGCACCGACCTGACGTTCAATGCGTCGAAGGCCTCGCAACAGATCATCGTCGGCTCGACTAATCAGACGGTAACGACGGACGCCGCCGTTGCCCTGAAAGCGGCTTCGAGCTCCGGCTTGCCGGTCACGTACACCGTGATCAGTGGCCCGGCCACGGTCAGCGGCAATACGCTCACCTTCACCGGCTCCGGCACCGTCCTCGTTCGCGCCTCGCAAGCGGGCAACGATACTTACAACTCCGCTGACACGACTCTGACGTTCGTCGGCAACCCGGTCACCCGCCTCGTCAATATCTCGTCGCGCCTCCGCGTTTCAGCGGGCGACACGAGCGGTGCCTCGATCGCCGGCTTCGTCATCACCGGCACGGCGCCGAAGCAGATCCTGATTCGCGCGGTCGGCCCGGGCCTCACCGGCTATGGCATTGCCGCTCCGCTTAGCGATCCGAGCCTGAAGCTCTACGACAACACTGGCGCGGTGATTGCGACGAACACAGGCTGGGCCAACAGCGCCCAGATCGCCGCCGCGGGCGACAGCGTGGGCGCGTTCAAGCTCAACCCGGGCAGTGCGGACTCCGCCTTGCTCGCGACGCTCGCCCCGGGCGCTTATACGGTCCAAGTCCAATCGGCCAAGAATGCCGGTGCGGTGTTGATCGAAGTCTATGACGCCTCTGCCAACGCGGCGGTGCCGACGAAGCAGCTCATCAATATCTCGACCCGCGGCTTCGTGGGCACGGGTGACGATGTGCTCATCGGCGGCTTCGTGGTGAATGGCAACGAGCCGAAGCGCGTTCTCGTGCGCGGTATCGGGCCGGGCCTGACGGCCTACGGTGTCGCGAACGCGATCCAAGATCCGATGCTGAAGGTCTACGATGCGAAAGGTGCCGTGATCGCGCAGAACAACAATTGGGGCACCGCGCAGCCGATCAACTCGCAGCAGACGGCTGCCACCGCCGCCGAAATCACCGCGGCGAATACGGCGACGGGCGCATTCCCGCTTGTCTCCGGCAGTGCCGATGCGGCGGTCTTGCTCACGTTGAACCCCGGTGCTTACAGCGCGGTGATCACCGGCGCGAACAACACCACGGGCTCGGCGATGGTCGAGATCTACGAAGTTCCCAACCCATGAGTCTTTGAGCTCCGACGGCGGCTGAGCGCTCGCTTGTGCGCTCAGCCGCTTCGCTAAGGAGCGACTGTTAAGCCTCGTAATCGGTTGTGCTGTGCCGGGTGTGCCGCAAGGTGCACCCGGCACTCTTTTTTGTAGAGGTTTCGGATACCCCTCTGCGGTTTGCGGCCAACGGGGTAGCCGCGCTCGTTTGCTTGCTTGCGGCAGGTGGCGCACCGCGATGTGCTCGCGCGGTGATCAGCATTCGTTCGGCTATCAGCCTCCTCGTTGCCGGCGGAATCTTGATCGCGGCCGTGGCGTTCGGTTGGTTTCTTGATCGGGGCTCGGAGGCCGCGCTGAAGCGCGTGCTCGGCCAAGTTCTCGATCGGGAACAGGCGGATGTGCTTCATCGAACCAGCGATTTTTTTGAGGAGCCCGTCCGCTTGTTGCAATGGACGGCGTCCGGTTTGGAAAGCGAAGCGAGGGCGCGTCAACCGGTAGAAACCTTTCGCGCGCTCCGGCAAATGCCGCGGGTCGATGCGAGCGGGTGGTTCGACACCGGTTCGGGCGAATTGAGGTGCTTCAACCCAGGCACCGCGACGTTCGAACCGGACGAGCACGCGATCGATGCGACGACCTTGCGCGCGTTGACGGCTGAAAATCCGGAGGCCATAGCGTGGTCTCTGCCCTATGTGCGTGGCGACGCTCGGAAGGTCGTCTCACTCGTTGCGGTGCGAGTCGGACGAACGCCGCGTTGGCTCTGGATCACGTTTCATCTCGAAGCGTTGTCCACTTACCTCGACGCCGGCCAGGAGCGGTCGGCGCTGGTCTATGTGCTGGACGATCGCGACCGGCTCGTGGCGTTCCCGCCGGCCGTGAGCCGAGCCCGCTTTGGTTGGCAGTTGCAGACCACCGCGGCGGAAAAATGGCTGTTGCGCTCCATTGCCGAGTTGGATGATCACGCTGCGCGCGCTTTCTTCTCTGCCTTGCGGGAGGCGGAAATTGCGAAGCGGCAGACGTCGCCGGAGCCGCCCACGCGTTTCCTCTGGTCGTTTCAACAGTGGCGATACTTCGTGTCCGCCTTCGAAGTTCCCCAACCCAACGGTGCGCGCTTGAAGGTCTATGTCGCTGTCGCATACGAGCCGTTGATCGGCCCCATCGTCAGCACCTTGTATCGCGCGTTGGCGGCCGCTGTCGCGATCCTCGCCGTCTTTACGGGTATCGCGGTCTGGCTGGGCCGCAGGATCGACGCGCAGATGCTGGCGCTTGCGGCGGAGATGGAGCAGGTCACTCAGTTCCGCCTCGACAGTCGGCCGGTGTCGCGTTCGCGCCTGAAGGAAATCACCTTATTGCGCGAGGGACTCGAAAAGATGAAGGCGGGGCTGCGTTCGTTCCAACGCTATGTGCCGACCGATCTCGTCCGCGAGTTGCTCTCGCTGGGGCAAGAGGCGCGCATTGGCGGTGAGAGCCGGCCGCTGGCGGTGATGTTCTGCGATCTTGCGGGCTTTACGAATCGGGCCGAATCCTTGAGCCCCGCGGGCGCGACTGCGCTCTTGGCGGATTATTTTCAACTGGTTGAACGCGTGGTCACCGCGCACCACGGCACGGTAGACAAATATCTTGGCGATGGGGTGATGGCGTTTTGGGGTGCGCCCCGGGCGCTGCCGGCACGGAGCCAAGACGCTTGCGCTGCGGCGCTGGCGATTGTGCGCGAAGCGTCACGGGCGGGGGTAATGCTGCAGATTCGCGTCGGCATCGCGGAGGGACCTGCGCTCGTGGGCAATATCGGAACGCCCACTCGGCTCAATTACACGGCGATTGGCGCGGCGGTAAACCTTGCGAGCCGTCTCGAAGGCGTCGCGAAATATTATGGGGCCGGCATTCTGCTCAGCGAGGCGGCTGCGCTGAGCGCTCGTGGGGCATTCAAGGTTCGCGAGGTCGATCGCGTTATCGTGCTTGGGAGCGAAAAGCCCGAATCGGTTTGGGAACTGCTGACGACGACCGATGACGCGGGGTGCGATGAGATGGTGGCGAGCTATGGCTGCGTCCTGAGCGCGTATCGCGACGCGGATTTCGCGCGTGCCCGCGGTTTGGCCGAGCGCCACCGGGCGGCGTTCCCCGAGGATCGCGTCGCGGTGACCCTGCAACGAATCATCGAAAGCGCCGAGAAACAGCCGCGGGAGACCTGGAAACCCGTGACGCGGATGGAGCAGAAGTGAGACGTGTGTCGCCCAGACCCTAAGTCTACGTGCCCCCGCGCGATAGGGACAGGTCAAAAAGATTTGACGTCTAGGTAAAAGTTATTTGTTGTCGCGGAGTGCGGACGGCACGGATCAAAGTCGCGGCGGCGGAAGGGGAGGCGGTTTACCACGTGATGACGCGAGTGGTGAATGGGGAGCGGCTGATCGACGACGTCGGCAAAGAGTTGCTGAGAAAACAGCTGTGGCAGGTGGCCGACTATTGCGGCGTGCAAATTCTGACCTACGCCATCCTTTCGAATCACTTTCACGTGCTGGTCCGCGTCCCGCACTTCACCGCGATCGACGACGCCGAGCTACTGCGTCGATATCGGGTATTGTATCCGCATCCTACTCGCTATCGCCAAGCACGTCTCGAGGTGATCGAGGCACAGCTTAGCACAGGTGGACCCGAGGCCATGGCCTGGCGGAAGCGCCAGCTCGCGTTAATGCATGATATCTCAGCTTTCATGCGCTTGGTGAAGCAGCGTTATAGCATCGGGCACAACAAGCGGCATGGGCGGTACGGCACGCTGTGGGCCGAACGGTTCAAGAGTGTGCTCGTCGAGCCGAAAGGGCGGGTAATCGAAACGATGGCCGCGTACATCGATCTGAACTGCGTGCGCGCCGGAATTGCGTGCGATCCGAAAGACTACCGTTTCTGCGGTTACGCTGAAGCGGTTGCGGGAAGTCGGAAATCGCAGACCGGACTGCTGATGGCGGTGGGTGCGGCTACGTGGCCAGATTGCCAATCGAGTTATCGACAGCTTCTGTTTGGTACCGCTGCTGTGCCGCGACGGGGAGCGCGAGGCATCGCGCCGGAAGAGTTTCAAAAAGTGATAGCGGCGGGTGGAACGCTCCCGCTCGCCGACGTGTTGCGGTGTCGGGTGCGATATTTCGCCGACGGCGCGGTGCTAGGTAGTCGAGCATTCGTGTCGCATCATCTCGCACGATATCGGCAAAAGACCGGGCTCCGCCATGGCCGTGAGGTGCATCGGATTCCACCGGTGGCCGATTGGGGCGAGATCATGGCCTTGCGCGCGCTGCGCCGCAGCCCATTCGGCTGATCGCTGCGAGATAATCGCGCGGCAACGTCGGGTAAGCCGCCAGATTGAAGGTGGCGGACGTTGCGCATTCGCATTCTGCCATGGTTCTTTGCGTGCGACGGAAAGAAGGGCTCGGTTGCGCCCTATCTGACCTAGTCCGGCTAAGCGCAGCCAATGCAGTGGCATAGTAAGACGTCCGTTCGTTGATCCTAGCAGTCCTGTTCCCATTTTCTGCCTGTCCCTCTCAGTGCGGCCTGTCCCGCCTGTCCCTCTCAGTGCGTCGTCCCTCTCAGTGCGTCTTCGTCGGCACGCTCGCACCCGGTGCCTACAGTGGAACGATCGATACCCGCGGCGCAGGCGAGGCACTGATCGAAGTTTACGATGCGATGCAAATGCGAGCACTGGCGATCAACGGCTGGTTAATATTTCGACGCGCGGTTTTGTCGAAGCGATGGCAATCTGATCGTCGGCTTCATCGTGTCAGGCGGCGGACCGAAGCGCGTGCTCGTCCGTGCGTTGGGCCGGCACTTACTGGCTTCGGTGTGTCGGGCGCCCAGTCCGATCCTGCATTGCAGGTCGTCGACAGCGGTGGCGCGCGGCTGGCGCAAAACAACGATTGGGATTCGCCGCAGACGTTGAACGCCGTACACGCGCGGCTCAGAGCCGCGAGATCGTCGTCGCGAATTCCACGGTCCGCGCATTCCCGCTGAACGCTGGCAGTAAGGACCCGGTCGTCGTGCGGACATTGCCGCTAGGCGCATGCCCCTGCTCTGAATTCTGTCTCTTTCAGCTTTCAACTTTCAATCGGTGTGCTCGCACTGCTTCGTCAGGCGCGCATTCCATGACCAAACCCATCTATGTGCTCGGGACGGGACTGTCGCACGATGGCTCGTCCTGTCTGTTGAAGGACGGCAGAATCGTCGTCGCAATCGAGAAGGAGCGTCTCACGCGCCTCAAACATGACGGGGGGAACGATCATGCGACCGTCCGGTATTGCCTCGAGACGGCGGGAGTGCGGCCCGACGAGTTGTCGCTCGTGGTGCAGGCGGCCAATTTCGAAAAGGATTCCATCCAGCGTCACCGTTACCGCGGCCGACGGCTTTTCGCGCCGGGTCTCGACGTGCGATTTATCACGCTCTCGCATCATTTGGCGCACGCCTGGAGTGCTGTCGGCATGGCGCCATTCCAGACCTGCAATGTGCTCGTCATCGACGGCGCAGGCAGCCCACTCGATCACTGCCGCGACGAACTCACTCCCGCGCAGAAACTATACTGGGACGCTCAGGTCGGTCTGCATTGTGAGAAGGACAGCTATTATCATTTCGACGGGCGACGGCTCGTTCCGTTGTTCAAGGATTTCTCGCCGCTTACTCACCACGGAGATTCGCGCCTGCCGCTGCGGTTGCCGACCAACACCCATTCCATCGGTGGTCTATATAGCGCCGCCAGTCACTACTGTTTTGGCGGAATGGACGACGCCGGGAAG
>CBINOT010000027.1:0-38926 GCA_966252355.1 uncultured Opitutus sp.
GCTGATCCCGGTCGCGATCGCGTGGCACGAACAGGAGACGCGCCAGTGGTCCGATTTACCCGTCCGGATGCTTATCGCCGCCGTCGCTCCGATCGCCGCCATCGGTGCGGCCTTGGCGGTTTACAACTATCAACGCTACGGGCAGCTCGGCGAATTCGGAACAAGCTACCAGGTCGCCCAGGTCTTCTACTTGGCGAAGATGCGGAATTTCGCCGTCGTCCACTTTCCTTTCAATCTATTCGACTACTTCCTCGCGACGCCCGACCTGTGTCGTCACTTCCCTTATTTCCTTTTTCCGGGAGTTTGGCACTGGCCGATTCATCCCGAACCCGATTATTGGGGTCCCGAACTTGTGCCCGGCATGTTGGTGTGTTTTCCGGTTTGCGGCTTGGCGGCACTTTCATTTTTCGCGGCCACGCCCAAAACCGATTCCCAACGGCGCCGCCTCGGCGGTTGGTTGTTGTCGGCATGGGGCCTATTCGTTGGCACCACGCTCTGCCTGCTCTGCTTTCATGCCGGCACCATCCGCTACATGGTCGATTTTGCGCTGTCGCTCATGCTTTGCGCCGCAGTAGGTCTGCTCGTTTTGGAACGCTGGCTCATCCAGAAGCGTAGCATCGCGGTGACCGTCGTGGGGCGCGCAACCTGGCTTGGCTTATTGACCGCCTCCTTGCTGGTCGCAGTGATGTTCAGTCTGGACGTTCAAGGAACGTTTCGAGCCGTGGATCCTGTCGGCCACGCCCGCGTCGCGAAGTTTTTCGAGAACCTGTCCTTTTGGAACACGCGTTTGCCCGACCGAGGAGGGCCCGTCGAGGTGGCGTTTCGGTGCGAGAAAATTCCAGTCGGGCAATCCGAACCGTTGTTAGCCTGTGGAGCGGGACAGTTGTCGGATAGTGTTTTTCTACGCTGGCCGGAGGGCGATCGCGTCGTCGTGGGATACCGTCGCGGACTCGATGCGCAACCACAGCTGAGCGCGCCAATCGCGGTGCATGCGGGCGAAGTGCATAAAATTTATCTAGACCTGGGTTCGCTCTATGCCGAATCGCCCGACGAGGCGATCGCGGATAAGAGCGGGACCATTGTCTCGCATGACAATCTCAAGAAGCGATGGATGATTGTTGTCGATGACAAGATCGTGCTTCAGGGAAGCTACAACGACGATAAATCCCACGCGGCCGGCGATCTCGTGTTTCTCGGTTGTAACCCGAATTCCGACGATTTCGGGAAGAAATTCGTTACGCGGATCGTTTCGGCCCGGCGATTACCACTCGCCGAAGCCGCCACTCGAGCGGCCAATCGGTCTTCAATGAGCCTCGAATTCAAAGCGCCACGAAACGCGGTGCATGGTTCCGAGACGTTGCTTGCAGTGGTCGGCACGGATGCGAGCGTCCGGGTGGACATCGAGTATCTCAGCGAAGGGCGCGCAGCGTTGAAATTTTCGCCCGAGGCGAATACGGCTGCACCAAACGCGATTTTTCCGAACAACGGCCAGTGGCATCGTCTCGACCTCGACCAAGTATTCGACGGCGGGGAAAACACGATTCAGGTTCGAATCGATCGATCGCCCCTCACCACGCTCCCCGGGGGGCGAATCGACCTGCGCCGCGATGAACTGAGAGCGGGTTGGGCACCGTCCCCAACTGCGGCATTCACCGGACTTGTCCGGAATTCTTTTTCGGACAGCCTGCAGTCGCCCAAAATGGCGCCGAGAGGCCGCCGCACGGCGATGCTAGTAACGTTTCCGCACCAACGAAAAGATGTCAGCGAACCTCTATTGGTCACCGGCCGAAATGGCGCCGGCGATCTCTACGAAGTTGTGTATCTGGAGCAGGATCAGCTATGCTTCCGGCAGGACCATTGGGGGGCAGGCATCGTACGCACCAGCCGGCCGATCAAAGTGAATCTCGACGTTCCTCATCGTATCGTTTTCGAGTTCGTTCAGCTACAGGACGGAAATGCTCAGCCGAACGGCAGCGCCAGATATGGGGTGCTCAACATGGAGATCGATGGACAACGCGTGTGGGAAAAAGACGCCCCGTATCACGCGTTCAAGGAAAACGAGGCGTACGTCGGTTCGAACGAGATCGGCGGCTCGAGCTGTAACCGGGAATTCTCGGGCGAGATCATTTCTTGCGACCCAAACTATTGCCCAGGATCTCCGGAATAGCGACGCGTTGACCTGAGGCAAAAGGTTGAGCTGAGTAACCGTTTTCTGGATGGAACCCGCCACTCGACCTCGCGTCCTCGTCTTCATCGTGGCGTATTACGCCGAGTCGACGATCCTCGATGTCCTCGAACGGATTCCGGCGATGCCCGATTTCGACGTCGAGGTCCTGCTGATCGACGACAGTTCCGCGGATGCGACGTTCGACCGAGCGGAGCAGGCGCGACGGCGAGGTTACCGGCACCGGCTCACGGTGCTGGCGAACCCGGTCAACCAAGGCTATGGCGGCAATCAAAAACTCGGGTATCATTACGCAATCGAGCATGGTTTCGATTACGTCGCGCTTCTGCATGGCGATGCCCAATACGCCCCGGAAGTGCTGCCCACTTTGTTCGAACCGCTGCGCTGCGGCGAAGCGGACGTAGTGCTCGGTTCCCGGATGCTGCGGCCGCGCGATGCACTGAAGGGTGGAATGCCCCTGTACAAATTCGTCGGCAATCGCGTCCTCACCTGGTACCAAAACCGCGTCCTGGGCTCGGGCTTGGCGGAGTTTCATACCGGCTACAAGGCCTACTCCGTCGAGATCCTTCGCCATATTCCCTTCGACGTTAACTCGAACGTATTTCACTTCGACACCGAGCTGATCATCCAATTTCTGCGTGCACGGGCACGCATCACGGAAATTCCGATTCCGACACACTACGGCGGCGAAATCTGCCGCGTGAACGGCATTCGCTATGCCTTGGACGTGATCAATGCATCGACCGTCGCGATGCTGCAGGACTATGGTTTGGTTTATCGCCGCAACTTCGACGTCCGTTGGCTGCAGCCGAACAACACGTACTATCAGCCGAAGCTGCATTTTCTCAGCACCCATTCGGTCGCCGTCGCCGAAGTTCCGCCCGGAAGCACTGTCATTGACCTCGGCTGCGGCCCCGGACACCTCAGTAGCGCCTTACGCGCCAAGGGATGCCGGGTCATCGGCGTCGACCAGTACAAATCGCTGGAATCGTCGGCGTTCGACGAATTTCACGTCACTGACCTGAATGATAAGCCGTTCCCGCGCCCAATGGACGACGTTCAGGTCGTCCTGCTGCTCGACGTCATCGAGCACCTCATCTCGCCCGAAAAATTCTGCGACGAAATGCGCCGCCGCATGCAGGAAAACCTCAATGCCCGGATCATTATTTCGACCGGCAACATCGGGTATTTTGTCACCCGCCTCATGATGCTATTCGGTCAGTTCAACTACAACAAGCGGGGCATTCTCGACCTCACTCACACTCGACTTTTCACGTTTTCGTCGCTCCGTCGCCTGCTGAACGAAACCGGTTTCGTGATCGAGAAGGAAGTAGGTATTCCAGCCCCCGCTCCGCTCGTCGTGAAAAGCCCCTTCTGGAGTCGTTTTCTGATGCGCAGCCAGAAGATCCTCATCCGCATTTCGCGGCGACTTTTCGCGTATCAAATGCTCATGGTCATCCGCCCGTTACCGACCATCGACACGCTGCTGCACGCCGCCCACCGCCACACCGAAAAGAAAGCTTCCGCACTCCCCGCGGCAGTGTAACGCGGCGCGGGGCGAAGTACGAGAACTCGCACTTGGCCACAGCACCACATGGACGGCGCGGAACACCGATCAAGTCATGACAAACCGTCCGCCTGATTCAGGCGCGACACGCAGCCTTGCAGCGAACCGGTGGCATGGACATGGTGCGTTCGCGGTTTCAGCCGCAGCGTGTCTAGCGGTATTCAGCTGGATGCTTACCTACGGCACGGGACGATTACTCGTCACGGATACCTTCGGCAATTTCTACGATTACCAAGCAGACGCGTGGCTTCACGGCCGATGGGATGTGCCAGAACCGGCGCTCGGCGGCGAAGCGTTCGTGGTCGACGGCAAGATCTACGGATATTTCGGCCCCACGCCCGCATTGCTGCGATTGCCCCTGGTCGCCCTTGGTGTCGCATTCGGAAAACTCACGCGGCCGCTCATGGCAATCGAGTACGCCGCGTGTCTCATCGGGGCGTATGCGATCTTATGCCAACTGGCGCGGCAGCTCCGAGGCGACAAACCGGGGCAATGGCTCACAATCGCGCATACTTTTGCTGTCGGACTCGGCAGCTCGCTTTTTTTCCTCAGCAGTCGGGCCTACGTTTATCACGAGGCCATTCTGTGCGGCGCAGCGTTCGCTCTTTGGTCTGTGTGGGCGACGTTACGATACATCCAATCGCGCTCCGCCAAATGGGCGATGGTAGGGGCGCTGTGCGGTACGCTGGCGGTCCAAGCACGCCCACCGATCGGGCTATTTGCGCTCGTATTCCTCGGCGTAGCCGCGGTCGGTGCAGCGTATCGCCAACGGCGGATTTTGGCGGGGTGGTCCCTCGCCTTCGCCGTTGCTGGCGTGCTCAGCTATGCCGCAGTCAGCTACCTGAAATTCCATTGCTTTGATGGATGCCCCTTGAGGCTCAACGTCCAGTACACGCCCGAACGGCTGGCGCCCCTCGGTGAGCGTAATTTCCATTTGAGCAATGTGCGATTCAACGCCGATACCTATCTGTTTAAGCCGAGCGCATCATTGCGTGGGGAGTTCCCGTACGTGTTCGTCGAATTCCTGAACCGCACGAAGGATTATCCCGAATCGAAGATCGCGTACCGCGATGCGACCCTGGCCCTTCCCTACTGCATGCCAGCACTCGTCGGTCTCGCTTTGTTCGGCCTGGCCTTCGGGCTTGTCCGGAGGGACGGCGGTCACGACTTATCCCTGATGCTCGCGGCGGCGGCGATTCCCATGTTCGGCGCTATGCTCACCGCGGTTGCGGTTACGCAACGCTACACCGCCGACTTCATGGGGTGGTTGGTTCCAGCCGCAGCGCTCGGCGGCGTAATGCTCGCCAACATACCGCGCCCGGTTGCCCGACTGATCGCACTCGTGGCGTGTGTCGCCGTGGTGGTCAGCATCGCTGTCCAAGCCTCGATCACGCTCCATTTCCAACGAGCGGTCGTATGGGGTGCACCACCCGAAGCTCAAGCGCAATATGAGCAGTGGCGCCATCGGTGGGACGCGTTTTTCCGCCGCCCCCCAACATCCTGACTCAACTTCTGCTTTCGCTCGACCCGGGAAACCGTTTTCCTCGCCCGCTTCCATGCAACACGTGTTCGTTACCGGCGCTGCCGGATTCATCGGTTCGAATCTCATCGATCGGCTGCTTGCCGATGGCGTGCGCGTCACCGGATGGGATAACCTGTCCACGGGACAAGTGCGTTTCCTCGACGACGCTGCGAAGCATCCAAATTTCAAGCTCGTGCGCGGCGACAACCTTGATCCGGCCGCCTTGCAGGCGGCGATGAAAGGAGCGGACTTCGTGTTTCATCTGGCTGCGAATGCCGACATCCGCGACGGGTGGAAACATCCAGAAAAGGACCTTCAGCAGAACACCATCGCGACTTTCAATGTCCTCGAAGCGATGCGCGCAAACGGGGTGAAGCGCATCGTATTTTCATCGACCGGGTCCGTTTATGGCGAGGCGTTGGTGACGCCCGACCGCCCCACCCCGGAGAACGACGTGTTTCCGATCCAAACTTCGCTGTACGGGGCGTCGAAAACGGCCGGTGAAGGCATGATCGCGGCGTACGCCGAGGGCGCGCAAATCGACGAAGCGTATATTTTCCGTTTCGTTTCGATTCTCGGCGAGCGTTACACGCATGGGCACGTCTTCGACTTCTACAAGCAACTCGTCGATCACCCCGACCATCTGCGCGTGCTCGGCAACGGCACGCAGCGCAAGAGCTACCTCTACGTGCAAGATTGCATCGACGCCATGCTGCACGTGACGCGCAAAGCGACGGCAAAGGACGCAAAGCACCACACGCAGATCTATAATCTAGGCACCGCGGAATACGTGCAGGTAAACGACAGTATTCGTTTCATCTGCGGTGCATTGGGACTGAAACCGCGGCTCGACTATACCGGCGGCGATCGCGGTTGGATTGGCGACAATCCGTTCATTTTCCTCGATACGAAAAAAATCCAAGCCACCGGTTGGAGACCAAAGCTCACGATCGAGCAGGGCATCATCAAAACTCTGCGCTGGCTCGAGGCCAACCGCTGGGTCTACGAAGCGCGGACGTGAGTGGCCGCGAGGTTCAATCCCTTCTCGCACCTGCCATGAAAATCGTCGTCACGGGATCGAGCACCGGCATCGGCCGCGCGTTGGTCGAGCGGTTGCTGGCGCGCGGCGACCACGTCTGGGGACTCGCTCGCTCCGATCAGTCGGACTTCGCGGCACAACATCGCGGTCAATTTTTCGCGTCGCGCTGCGATGTCGCGAACTGGACCGAGGTCGAACGCGCATTCGCAGAAATTGCGAAAGCCTGGTCGCATGCCGACGGCTTGGTCACCTGCGCCGGGATTCAAGGCGAAGTGGGTCGGGCGCTTGAAAGCGATGCCGCGCGCTGGAGCGCGACGGTTCGCGCCAATCTCGATGGCACATACTACGCGCTGCGCGCTTCCAATGCGCTGCTGTCGAAGGCCCCGCGCCGCGCAAAGGTCGTTTGCTTTTCAGGCGGCGGTGCAACGAAACCGCGCGCCCAGTTTTCCGCATACGGCGTGGCAAAGACCGGCGTCGTCCGGCTGGTAGAAACGATCGCCGAGGAGGAGCGTGCCCGCGCGCTCGACATCAATTCCGTCGCACCCGGCGCGATCAATACGCGCCTGACCGACGAGGTCATTGCTCTGGGGCCGAAAGTGGTCGGCGAGGCCGAGTTTGCCGCGGCTCAAAAACAAAAGGCGACCGGCGGTGCCTCCCTCGACAAGGCCATCGGACTGGTCGAGTGGCTGCTTTCGCCGGCGAGCGACGGCGTGAGCGGCCGACTGCTGAGCGCACCGTGGGATCCTTGGCCAACGCTCGATCAGCATGCAGCCGACCTGGCGGGTTCGGACATCTACACGTTGCGCCGGATTGTGCCGGAGGATCGCGGCAAAAAATGGTGAGATTTAGCTCTCGTTCGTAGCGGGTGCCACCCGCGGCACAACCGAGGATCGGACAATGTGCCAAGTCACACGATTGGCGGGCTATTCGACCGCATTCGGTTTTGTCCGGAACACGCGAAAGTTCAGGAGAAGAAAAACGACGACCGTCGACGGAGGAACGGCGATTGCCGTCGCCCAAAGTTTGCCGAGTCCGAGCCAATCCAAGCAGAGGTGGAACAGCGCGAAGTTGATAACGTAACTCAGCGCGGCAGTCGCGGCGTATTCTCCAAACTGCCGCCAAGAATCGTGGCGCGCGCTCGGCAAGGCCCAAAATCGATTCAGCGAATAATGCGTCGTCGTCGAGCAAAGGAATGAAAGCGTAAATGCGGCGTTCGTCGCAAACCATCCCGCGAAGCATTTCATCGTGAGCCATTGCACGCCGTACGCGGTTCCGCCGACGACAATAAATCGGGCGAAGCGGAAACCGGTGGCACGCGAGACGGCGGACTGCATCGCAGCACTCGAAACTTCCGGTCGCGGAGGGCGCAACTTCAATTGTCGCCGGCGAGCGGCAACCGGGAAAACCTCACTTGCATCTGAAGCCGCGTTCGCATGCGCTTGGTCATTCGTCTCAAGGCATGAGCCACTTCGGATCCGAGCAACCCCTCAAATTCGCCGTCATTGGCTGCGGATTGATCGGTCGTAAGCGCATCGCGGCCATGGCAAAGTTGTCGAATGCGAGCGTGCGTTACGCATGCGACTTGGATGCGTTGCGAGCAGCCGATGCGGCGCAACTGGCCCGCGGTTGCGCCGCCGCCACGGACTTTCGCGCGGTAATCAAGGATCCGCAGATCGACGTTGTCGTCGTCGCCACGCTCAATGGCTCGCTGGCGCCCATCACGCTCGCCGCCGTGCAAGCGGGCAAACACGTGCTCGTCGAAAAGCCGGGCGCGCTGAATGCGGCCCAGCTCCACGCGGTGCGCGAGGCGGCGCAGCGGACCGGCGCCCGCGTACGAATCGGCTACAATCACCGTTACCATCCTGCCCTCCAGAAAGCGCGCGAACTGGTCGATTTTGGCGAGCTGGGTCCGCTGATGTTTTTGCGCGCGCGCTACGGGCAC
Organism: uncultured Opitutus sp.; assembly: GCA_966252355.1. GTDB lineage: Bacteria > Verrucomicrobiota > Verrucomicrobiia > Opitutales > Opitutaceae > ER46. Next base: position 8,256 of record CBINOT010000027.1, read on the forward strand.
GGGGGCCGCAAAGGTTACGACCGCGAATGGCGCGCGGATCCCGCGGTCTCGGGGGGCGGAGAGCTAATCGATCAAGGCGTTCATCTGCTCGATCTCGCGGGTTGGTTCCTGGGAGATTTCACGCAGATCGATGGCCACGCTGCGACGTACTTCTGGGACATGAAGGTCGACGACAATGCCTTCGTGTCGCTCCGCACGGCCAAAGGCCAAACCGCGTGGTTGCACGCCAGCTGCACGGAATGGAAGAACATGTTCTCGCTCGAGATCTACGGGCGGACGGCGAAGCTCGCGATCGACGGACTCGGGGGCAGCTACGGAACAGAGCGGCTCACGTTCTATAAGATGCTCCCGGAAATGGGTCCGCCGGACACGACGATTTTCGAGTACCCTCGCGGCGACCAATCATGGGCGCTCGAGATTGAAACGTTCATCACCGACATCCGCTCCGGCCGCGACCCGGAGCCCGGCCTGACCGAAGGCATCCGCACCCTCGAAATCGTCGAACAAATCTACCGCACTAGCGGCTACCCGGTTTCCGAGGCCGGGATTTAGAACCGACTTCGCCCATGATCATCACTCGTTCTCCTCTTCGTGTGTCGCTGGGTGGCGGCGGGACGGATTTGCCCTCGTATTACCGCGAGTTCGGCGGATTTCTCGTCGCCGCGGCCATCGATAAATACGTATACATCACGAAGCATCGGACGTTTCAGCAGGAGATAATCGTCAAGTATTCCAAGCTCGAGCGCGTATCGTCCGTCGACGCCATCGAACATCCGATTGTCCGCGAAGCGTTGAAGCTGGTCGGCATTACCGAGCCGCATATCGAGCTTACGTCGATGGCCGATATTCCCGGCGGCACCGGGCTCGGTTCGAGTGGAAGCTTTACCACGGCGCTCTTGAAAGCGCTACACGCGTACAAAAAGAATCTCGTGTCACCGGCCGAACTCGCGGAACAAGCCTGCGACATCGAGCTCAACAAACTCGGCGAGCCCATCGGCAAGCAAGACCAGTACATTGCCGCGATCGGCGGGATTACCGCGTTCACGTTTCACCAAGATGGGCGCGTCGAGTACCGCGCGTGCAACATCTCCGAAGAGACGCTCTTCAATCTCGAAGATAATCTCCTGCTCTTCTTCACCGGCTACTCACGCAGCGCGTCGGCGATCCTCAAGGATCAGAATGACCGATCGAAGAAGAACGACTCGGCGATGCTCGATAATCTGCACTTCACGAAAGAACTCGGGCACCAGTCGTTGGCGGCGCTCGAAAGCGGCAATCTCGATGAGTTCGCGCGCTTGATGGACGTGCATTGGCAGCGCAAAAAGGTGCGCAGCTCGGGGATGAGCAATGCCCACATCAACGATTGGTACGACCACGCGATGGCTCACGGGGCATTGGGCGGAAAACTAATTGGCGCAGGCGGTGGCGGCTTTCTGATGTTTTACGCGCATGACAAACAAAAGCTTCGTCACGCGATGCGACAAAAGGGACTCCAAGAGGTACGTTTCCGTTTCGACTTCGAAGGCACCAAAGTCGTGGCGCAAAACTGATCTCAATTATCTCCCCCGCGACTCACGCGAATCGCCGTGAATAAAATCGGATTCGCGTTCTTCGCGTGATTCGCGGGCCAAGCCAATGAACTCAGCAAACCTTCCGGTGGCGATTCTCGCGGGCGGGCTCGCGACGCGGTTGCGGCCGATCACGGAGAAAGTGCCGAAGCTGCTCGTCGAAGTCGCGGGGGAGCCGTTTTTCTCGCATCAGATTCGGTTGCTCAAATCCGCCGGGCTGACGCACCTCGTGCTCTGCGTTGGGTATCTCGGCGAGAAGATCGTCGAGCAATACGGCGATGGCGCGAAATGGGGCATGAAAATCGAGTACGCGTTCGACGGACCGAAACTGCTGGGCACCGGCGGAGCGTTAATCGCCGCGCTGCCGAAGCTCGGCGACGCGTTCTACGTCCTGTACGGCGACAGCTATCTTCCGCTCGACTACCAAGCCGTCGGAAATTTTTTTCTCCGGTCGGGCCAACTCGGACTGATGACGGTTTACGAGAACCACGGACGGTACGATACGAGCAACGTTTGGTTCGAAGGCGGCGAGATCAAGGTGTACGACAAGAAGAACCGATCGCCGCAGATGCACCACATCGACTATGGGCTCGGCGTATTCCGAGCGGCGGCGTTCGATCGATTCGCGCGCGATGCCGTGGTCGATCTGGCCGAAGTGCAAAAGGCGCTGGTCGGCAAACGCCAGCTCGCGGGCTACGAGATCAAGGAGCGGTTCTACGAGATTGGCTCGCACGAGGGGCTCCACGAGTTGAACGCCTTGCTGCTCGAAAAGGCCAAAGAGGCGAAGCGCTGAGTGATCCAATCTTCGACGGGCATAAGCGAAGACCCGCGACACGGAGCGGCGCAGGAGGCGCCGGAATTTCAGCCTTTCCGTTTTTCAGCCTTTCGGCCTTTTTCCCTCAATGTCGTATTCCGCCCAACACCTGAAAGAAACGGCCGAGATCGTCTCGAAGTTGAATGCCGAGGACTGCGAGAAGTGCGTGCGCGAGCTGCGTGCAACGCGCGAACGCGGGGGCCGGCTTTTCATTCTCGGCGTGGGCGGCAGCGCGGCGAATGCGTCGCACGCCGTGAACGACTTTCGCAAAATTGGCGGCCTCGAATGCTACGCGCCGACCGACAATGTCTCGGAGCTCACCGCGCGCACGAATGACGAGGGTTGGGCCACGGTGTTCGCCGAATGGCTGCGGGGCTCGCGCCTCAACAACAAAGACGCGCTCCTCGTCTTCTCGGTCGGAGGCGGCAATCTCGAGAAGAACGTTTCGCCGAATCTCGTGCTCGCGCTGCAGCTCGCGAAGCAAGTGGGCGCGCGCGTCGTGGGCATCGTCGGCAAGGATGGTGGCTACACGGCGAAAGTCGCCGACGCTTGCGTGATCGTGCCGACGGTGAACGCGAACAACATCACGCCGCACAGCGAAGCGTTTCAGGCGGTCATTTGGCACCTTTTCGTCTCCCATCCGGATTTGAAAATGAATCAGACGAAATGGGAGAGCGTGAGCGCGAAGCCGTGATTCTTCGTCCTGCCGTCTTTCTTGATCGCGACGGGACGCTGAATCGGCAGGTGATTCGCGACGGCAAGCCTTACCCGCCGCAGACCGTCGACGAGTTCAAATTATTCGATGGCGTTCCTGCCGCGTGCGGCGAATTGGCAGCCGCCGGTTACATATTAGTCGTCGCGACCAATCAGCCCGATGTCGGACGCGGGACGCAGTCGCAAGCGGTCGTCGAAGCAATGCACGCCATGTTGCAATCGCTCGTCCCGTCCCTTTCGCGCATCGAAGTGTGCTACGCGCCCGGGCTCGGCAAAACCGATCGCCGACGCAAACCCGAGCCAGGGATGTTGCTCGATGCGGCCGCCGCACTGGGCCTGGACCTGAAACGCTCGTGGATGGTCGGCGACCGCTGGCGTGACATCGATTGTGGCCAGCGCGCGGGCGTGCGCACGGTGTTCATCGATTTCGGTTACGCCGAAGAACTGCGCGCCGCCCCAAATTTTCGTGTAACTTCCTTTCCGGAGGCCGCCGCGACGATTCTCGCGGTGACTGCACAAACGTAGCTCGTTGGTGGAGTAAGGCTCGAATACGCGCTTCCTATCCGGCGCGATGCAACAGCTCGGCTCGCGAACCCATCGTGAGTCTTATGAAGCGTTTTCATGATGACTTTCACCTTGCCGCAGCGTCAGGTCGGCACTCCTTTTGGCGCCAAGTCTCCACCCGCCTTCCTCCACATGAAATCGCTGAACGATCTCACGATCCAACTCTACGCCGATGGCGCCGACAAAGCCGGCATCCTCGAATTGTATGCGAAGCCGTACATCAAGGGCCTGACCACGAATCCCTCGCTGATGAAGAAAGCCGGGATCAAAGACTACGAGTCGTTCGCGAAAGACATTCTCCAAACGGTCACCGCCAAGCCAATCTCACTCGAAGTCTTCACCGACGACTTGACGGAAATGCGGCGCCAAGCGCTCAAAATCAAGGGTTGGGCCAGCAACGTCTACACCAAGATCCCGATCACGAATTCACGCGGCGAATCCTGCCTGCCGCTGATCAAAGAACTCGGCAAAGAAGGCGTGAAGCTAAACATCACGGCGCTGCTGACATTGAAACAAGTTGCCGGTGTCGCGGAGGCGCTTAACCCCGCCGTGCCATCGGTCGTGTCCGTGTTCGCCGGCCGCATCGCAGATACAGGCGTCGATCCGCAGCCGATGATGCGCGCCTGCGGCGCCCTACTCCACGCCCAGCCCAAAGCCGAGCTGCTCTGGGCCAGCACGCGCGAAGTCATCAATATCTTCCAAGCCCAAGATTGCGGCTGCGCCATCATCACCGTGCCGCACGACATTCTGGCGAAAGCCGCCAAGCTGTTCGGCATGGACCTCACGGAGTTATCGCTCGATACGGTCAAGGGCTTCGCCAAAGACGCGATCGACGCTGGCTACAAGCTCTGAGCGGAATGCCGAGCCAGAGCCGCCCGCGAATGGCGCGAATTAACGCGAACTAGCGCGGCGGAGCACGGACGTCTGACGTCGCACGGCCATCTGGGCCGTGTTCGGACACGGGCGAGATGCCGTGCTACTGACCTTTTTCACGGCCAACGGCGCGAGATCGGGACCTTCGTCCCGATGGCCATACGCCTTGGCGGTCAGGGACGACCGCTAGCTACCACTGGTCGATCAGCGCGCTGCCGCGGTGCACCGTTGACCGTCGGCGACGGACCCTCTCGTATTTGGTCCGTATGATTCGTGTGCTTTGTCGTCCCTTCGCCTTTCACCGCGCGTGAACATCCTTTTCGTCAATTACGGCGACTTCACCACGAATAGCCTCAACCACATCGGCGGGTTTGCGAATACCCTCTGTGCCTCAGGTCATGCGTGCGTCGTCGCCGTGTCTCAGCGGAAGGAAACGCTGTCGCACATCGCCAATCCGCTGTTCATCGCGGCGACATACGAAGAAGCGCTAGCGACGCCCAATCTTTTCCCGAACGGCCGGCCGGCGGAGATAATCCACGCCTGGACGCCCCGCGAGTGCGTGCGCAAGTTTACGGTCGCATACCAACGCGTCGCCGGCCGTCCCGCCCGCGTCATCGTTCACCTCGAAGATAACGAACGCTTTCTCCTCGAAGCGTGCACTGGCCGAAGTTTCGACGAACTGCGCCGCACGCCTCCCGATGAGCTCGACGGACTGTTGAACGACAGCCTGCCCCACCCGATACGCCACGAGACGTTCTTGCGCGTCGCGGACGGCGTGACGCACATCATCGATCGGCTCGCCGAGTTTGCGCCCGCCGGGACGCCAACGCATCTTCTCCTGCCCGGAGTCGATTTCGCGGTCTACCGACCGCAGGCCGCCGACAAGGAATTCCGTCGCGAGCTAGGCCTTCGTGACGACGAGAAAGTGATCGCGTTCACCGGCAGCAACACCTTCGCGAACGAGCCCGAGATGCGCGATTTGTACCTCGCGGTGGCGCTGCTGAATCAACGCGGCACCGCGACCCGCCTCGTCCGCACCGGCTTCAACTCGCCGAAGTTCCTCGACGATCTGTCCGCCGACGTGAAACGGCATGTGCTCGACCTGGGCTTCATCGAGAAAGCGAAATTGCCCAAGCTGATCGCGCTTGCCGACGTCCTCGTGCAACCGGGCCGCCCGGGAGCATTCAACGACTATCGCCTGCCCTCGAAATTGCCGGAGTATCTCGCAAGCGGTAAACCGGTCGCGCTGCCGCCGACGAATATCGCGCGCGAAATGACCGATGGACGCGAAGCGGTGATTCTGCCGACCGGGGCGCCCGGCGAGATCGCCGACACGTGTGCACGGCTCTTTGTGGATCCTGTGCTCGCGACGGCGCTCGGCGAGAACGCCGTCGCCTTCGCGCGGAGTCATTTTGACCTCGTGGCGAACACCCGCGGCCTTGGCGAATTTTACCTCGCCACCGTCGAACGCGCCACGCGGGTCGATTGGAGCATCGCGCAAGATCCTTCCACGAGTGACGCCACCGTATTTGCCGCAGCGTTCGGCAATTCGGCAGGGCCCGCTCTCCGGGCGGGCCGTGCTCCGAACTCGAACGAAAACGGCGCGCTCGGAGAGCGGTCCCTACCGCAGGACCTCGATTCGATCGCGCGCCTGCTTGCCGATCTAGTCCGAGAGCTCGAACAACAGATCGCTCTCGCCGCCGCCTCTGGTAAACCGGCCGACGATACAACGACCGCAAGTGCCACGCCTGCACGCAGCGCCCGGGTCATCGACAAGCTCACGCAGCAGCACATCAAGAATCTCGAGGCGTTGCTTGCCGCCGCCCGCGAACATGCGGCGGGATTGGAAAAGGCGCGCGACATGACGCAGGCGCACGCCGAGAACATGACGAAGGATGCGGCGCGACATAAACAGCGCCGTGAACAAGCCGAAGTGCTGCTGCGCACGGCTCGCCAACAAGTCACCGCGTACGAAAACGCCTTGCTGGGCGCCGATGCGGAAATCGAAAGCCTCCGTGCTGCGCTGGCCAAAACCGAGGAAGAGCTCCGCGTTTTCCGCGCCGACACCGAAGCCAAAGAAATCGCCACGACCGAAGCTCATGCCGCGGCAATGGCGGCCGAACGCGCAGCTCAAGCGGCGCTGCGAGATGCGCACGCCGCCGAGTTGCGCGCGGCAGCCGATCGGTTGGCCCAAGCCGAAGCGATTATCCGTTCTCGCGAAGAAAAGATCGCGAAAATGCAGTCGTCCCTTTCCTGGCAAATCACGACGCCTTTACGCGCCATTCGGCGGGTGCTTTTCGATCGGCCTGCCGCTCCGGCGGTGTCGCCATCGCTGATCGGTGCGATCGATTATCCGCTCGATTGGTCGATGATTCCCCCGACGCTCAACGTCCGGGGCTGGTCGCTCCACAAAGAGCGGAAGGCCTTGCGCTCCGTGCGCGCCCGACTTGACCAACGCAGCATTCCAGCCGAATTCGGCCTCGAGCGGCTCGACGTGCTTGATCACTATCGCGACTATCCCCACGCGGAACGCTCGGGGTGGATCGTGAAAGTGGACGTGCCGCGCTTTGGTTCGCACTCGCTCGTAATCGAGGCGCAGGACGAGGACGGCGCGTGGCATGTGGTGCACGCCCGGCAAATCAAGCGGACGAACGAAGCGGCACCACCGCCGCCCGACTCCTATGCGGCATGGGTGGCAGCGTACGACTCCCTGACGCCGGAAACGGCGGATCGAATTCGGACGAAGCTGAAACAGCTCAAGCGCCGCCCGCTGATCTCGGTGTTGATGCCCACGTACAACACCCCGGAAAAATGGCTCGTGCGCGCGATCGAATCCGTGCGCCAGCAGTTGTACGACAACTGGGAGCTTTGCATTGCCGACGACGCGTCGAAAGCGCCGCACGTCCGCAAGATCCTCGCGCGCTATCAAAAGAGCGATCCACGCATCAAGGTCATCTTCCGCGAGACCAACGGTCATATCTCGGCCGCGTCGAACTCGGCGCTCGCGCTTGCCCACGGCGAGTTCATTGCGCTGCTCGATCATGACGACGAGATGAGGGCGCACGCGCTCGCCTGCGTGGCACTCGAGCTCGATGCCCATCCCGAAGCTGATCTCGTTTACAGCGACGAGGACAAGATCGACGAAAACGGTCACCGCTACGACCAATACTTTAAACCCGATTGGAACCCCGACCTTTTCTTGGTTCAGAACTACATCAGCCATCTCGGGGTGTATCGCACGCTGCTCGTGCGTGAAGTTGGCGGTTTCCGCGTCGGCTACGAGGGCTCGCAAGATTGGGACCTCGCCATGCGGGTCGTCGAACGGACGGTGCCGGAACGCATTCGGCATATCCCGAAGGTGCTGTACCATTGGCGTTCGGTACCGGGGTCGACCGCGATGCTCATCGGCGCCAAGAGCTACGCCACCCAGGCGGCCGAAAAGGTCATTACCGAACATTTCGCACGCACCGGTATCACCGCGACGATTTCGCCAACGAAAGGGTCATATTGGCGGGTCCACTATCCGATTCCGGATCCGGCGCCCCGCGTCACGCTCGTCATTCCGACGCGCAATCGACTCAACGTGCTTCGACCCTGCATCGAAAGTCTGCGCACGAAAACCACCTACCCGAATTTTGAGATTCTGATCGTCGACAACGATTCGGACGATCCGGAGGCGTTAGCATATTTGGAGAAGATTCAGACGCCGGCTGACGTAGAATCGTCCCTTCCAGCGGACGAGGCGCCAAGTCGTCACGTTCCTGTCCGGGTCGTTCGTTATCCGGGCGAGTTCAATTACTCGGCGATCAATAATTTCGGGATCACGCACACCGATGCACCCGTCGTCGGATTGTTGAACAACGACCTCGAAGTCATCCATGGCGATTGGCTTGATGAAATGGTTTCGCACGCGTTGCGACTGGAGATCGGCTGCGTGGGCGCGAAGCTCTATTATCCCGACGATCGCATCCAGCACGCCGGCGTGATCCTCGGCATTGGCGGGGTGGCGGCGCATGCGTGGCAAACCCACCCGCGCGGGGCGGCCGGGCAAGCGCACCGCAATTTGCTGCAGCAAAACCTGTCCGCCGTGACCGCGGCATGCCTTGTCATTCGCCGCGACGTTTTCGTCGAAGTCGGCGGACTCGACGAGAAGCTCCGCGTGGCGTTCAACGACGTCGATTTCTGCCTCAAGGTGCGCGCCGCCGGCTACCGCAATTTCTGGACGCCCTACGCGGAGCTCTACCATCACGAGAGCGCGAGCCGCGGCGCCGAAGACACACTCGAGAAGCGGGACCGGTTTAGGCGCGAAGTCGAGTACGTCCAAAGCAAATGGGGCGAGCTGCTCCAGAACGACCCGGCGTACAACCCGAACCTCACGCTCACGATCAACGATTTCACGTTGGCGCTCCCCCCACGCCCCTGGGCACCGCTGGACGGGGAAGTGGCGTCTGCGACGACTCCGCCCATCGAGTCTTCATCCGAGCCGGAGCCGACGCTTACCTCCGCTTCGTAGCCGAATTCGGTCGCGCAACAATGCCCGCCACAATCGATTCGCCCACGCCGACCCTGGCAATCGATCCGCTGTGTTTCGTGGTTCGTGGTTGGTTGTGGCTCGAGGCTCGACAAGAGGCCGTCGCCGCTATCGAAGGGTTCGTCAACTCGGTCCTAATAGGAACCACGTACGCACTGTACTCGCGTCCCGATGTCGTGGCTGCGCTCAAATTGCCGAGCCACGCCCTGACCGGATTCGAGATCTTCGGCCACCATGTCGCCGCCGCGTTCGGTGGCGACATGAGGATCGAGGTCCGCGTCCGATATCGCGATGGCTCGCAGAGCGATTCACTCGTTGCCGTCACCGTGCCGACGATCGGCCGGGACTATCGGCAGGCGGACTTCGGGGTGCTGCTCGATCCAGCGACGACGGCGATTCAGCGGGAAGCGAATATCTTCTCCACCGGTCCATCGGTCGCGGACGCGAGCCCGGAGGTCGTCACCTTGTTGCGGCGATACCTCGGTCCGCCGCGCGGGCGAATCATCGATGTGGGCTGCGGCATTGGATCGTACGGCCGCGGGCTCATCGCCGAGGGTTACGACTGGCTCGGCGTCGATATCGATCCGGCCGACTGCGCCGAACTCGCGCGGCTCCAGCTCCCGCATCGCCAAGTCGACGGGCATACGTTGCCGTTTGGCGACGAAGAATTCGATTCGGCGCTTTGCTTGGAAGTGCTCGAGCACATCGATGATCCGCGGCCGTTCCTGCGGGAAGTTCAACGCGTGGCGCCGCGGCAATTGCTCGTCTCGGTGCCGAATTGCGAATTGCTCAGCTATCTCTCGCCGTTTTTGGCGGCGCCCTGGCACATGCTCGAATCGACGCATGTGAACTATTTCACGCGCTGGAGCCTTGGTGCGTTGCTGCGCGAGTTTTATCCGAACGTAGAGGTGCGTTGCCATTCGCAGGCGCCGCTTCGTTCCGCGGAGGGATTGCCGCTGTACTATAACCTTTTCGCGGTGGCGACGGCACCATGAACGTAACGCGTGACGGGAGCGGGTTGACGCACGAATCCAAAGTGGCGCGGTGGCTTCAGCCAGGTTGGACGGGCGTGGAAATTGGACCGGGCCAGGCGCCCATCCCAGGCATCGTTCCTCCGCCCATCTACGTCGACTGCTTTCGCGAATTCGGTTTCGAGCGCTGCGTTGCCGATTATTACGGCACGGCCGTGTCGCTGCCGTTTCACTCGAACTGCCTCGATTACGTCGCCGCATGTCACGTGCTCGAGCACGTGGCCAATCCGGTGGCCGCCCTTGCCGAGTGGTACCGTGTCCTCCGCCCCGGCGGATTGATCTATCTCGTCGTGCCAAACCGCTTGGCGACATGGGATCACACCCGCGAGCTCACGACGATAGACCACATGCTCGAAGATTACGTGCGGCAAACCACGGAAGCGGACGATACGCACATCGACGAATTCTGTTTCGAACTCGATTGGTCGCGTTTCCGGCCCGAGACGCCCGAGTCCGAGATCCCAGCGGCCCGCGCGACCCTTGCTCGTGGCATGCACGAAGCCGTCGCGCGCGGCGAATCGATCAACATCCATTTTCATACGTTCGAGCCGGCGATGTTACGCGACCTAATCTCGACCTTGAGCAAATGGCCGACGCGCCGCTTCGCGTGGGAAATTGTCGACGAGGAAGACGGTTTCCCCGCGGCGTGCCCCAACGGGGTGTTGATGGTGATTCGGACGATCAAAGGCTGGCTAGATCGCGCCCAGGCCGAAGCGTTTAATATTGGCGCGAATTCCGACCGACGTGCCGCCGTTCTACTGCCAACCGCGCGGCCGTTCGCCGATGCGATGCCATTGAGGACAGATCGCAGCTAACATGGCGGCAGAGTTAAAATCATGGCGGGATTGGCGCGGCGCGCTGCTCACGTGCTGCCTTTTCGCACTCGTCGTCGGCACCAACTGGGCGACGTTCGCGCGCTTCGGCTCCGACATGCCCGATTGGGATCAATGGGACGCGGAAGGGGTGAACCTCCTCGCGCCGTGGTTCGAAAACGACCATTTCCTCGCGCATCTGTTCGAGCCGCACAACGAACACCGCGTCGTTCTGACCAAGCTGCAAAATCTCGCGGTCGTTTCGATGGCCAAGCAGTGGGATTCGCGTGCGGAGTGCTGTTTCAACGCGCTGCTGCATGGCCTCATCGCCATCGCCTTTTGGGTCGTTGGACGACGCTGGATCGCACGTCCCTGGCATGCGCCCTACTACGTCGTCATTGCCGCGCTCTACGGCTTGCCGCTCGCATGGCAAAACCTACTGGGCGGCTTCCACTCGCAACAATACTGGCTGATCGGCCTTTCGTTTGCCGGGCTGCTATTGCTGCCGTTTGCGCGTCCGTGGGGCTGCTCGTGGTGGATCGGATTGTTCGCGACCACCGCGGCGTTGGGCTCGATGGGGTCGGGCTTCCTCGCCGCGGTCGTCGTTTCCGGTCTTGTGGTGTGGCGCTGGTTGCAACGGCAAATTACCGCCCGGTCGGCGTGGCCTACCCTGGTCGCAATGGCCGGGCTGATTGCCGTCGGCGACCTCACGCGGGTCGAGGTCTACTATCACGCGCATCTCAAAGCGAAGACGGCGCACGATTTCATCTTCTCGCTTCTGCGCAGCCTCGAGTGGCCGCTGCGCGATCACGATTGGGCGGGAGCCGTCCTGTGGCTGCCCTTCCTCACGGCGGCGGCATATATCCTTTGCAATCGTGCGGCGCGTCGTTCGCGCGCAGGCCAGACCATCGTGGCGCTTGGCGGCTGGGTGCTCGTACAACTGCTCGCCACGGCATATGCCCGCGGCGCCGGCGCCGATTACCCGGCGTCCCGCTACATGGACACGTTAATCTTCGGCACCGCGGTCAATGCATTGGCTCTGGGCTGGTTGTTGTCTCGCCGTGCGCGGAACGAGAACGCCGTTTCGCCAGTGGAGCCCGACGTCCCGATCGGGCACCACGCCGGTGTGGAACGGGCAGCCGAACGGCCGAGCCGAGGCGAAGCTGAAACGAGCCCGATCGGGACATCCGGCTCCACCCTTCGTGTGGCGTCGTTGCGTGTCGCGGGATGGTCGATCGGCATTGTTTGGGCAATTACGCTCATCATCGGGCTGCGCGCGCTGCTCATGCGCAATGTCTACGCGGAGCTGCCGGACACAAAGAAGTACTATCTCTACACCGAAAACCATCTCCGAGGCTTCCTCGCCACGGGTGATCCCGCCGAGCTGACGGACCCAATTCCCTATCCCAGCGCCGCGGCCTTGATGGAACGGCTCGGGCATCGCTCGTTGCGCACGTTGATGCCCGCGAGCGTAAGACCGGCGCTACCGGTGACGGCGGCAACCAGGGACGACTCCGCCTTCACGCCGAATCGCGCCACGCAACGGCTGCTCGATTCCGCCTCTCACGCCGGATTTCCGCCAGACTTGCTCCCGTTGGCTTCACGTCCGACCTGGGGTTCGTTCACCGCGCAAGGGGCGGCCGCAACCGGCGAATGGCGCAGCGCGCCGTTGATCGCTCCACTCAAAGGCTGGCTTCGCTTCGAAACGGCGGGGGACCTCGGCCGCGTCGGAGCGGCCCTCGAACTGCGCGATGCTGCGACCGACAAGATTGTCGGCCGCGTCCAGCCATCGAAAATACCCAACCGAACTTGGCGAAGCGCATACGTTCGCGCACCGAAGCAGCCTTTCGTCATTGTGGCTCGCGACACCGACGCACAGCGATGGTTCGCCTTTAGCGCACCCGTCGAGATGAGTGTGCTGTCGTATTGGACATGGCAGGCGGTCAAAAACGGTTTCTTGCTTGCGGAAATCGCAGCGGCGGTCGCCGCGATCGTCGCGCTGAGCGTCGTTTTTCAACGCCGCGGCACATCTTGCAGTAGAGCGGCGCTGGCGGAGGGGCGAGATGCCTATGCCACGTCAAACGTCTGACGAATTCACCGATTACTCCCCGCGTGGAACGGGTTTCAGCCGTTGTTCGTAAAACCAAGATGCCGGGGTTAATTCTTGTCGCGCACGGCTTTGTTTCGCGAAACTGCCGGCGAGCATGAAGTTCTTCTCGGTCCAAGCTTTGCTCGCTGCGGCGCTGTTTAGCGTCGTCGTCGCGTTACCGTTCCTGCCTCAGGGACAGAACGAGGCTGGGCCGTTTTTCTTCGAGGCCCAAGTCACGTCGACAAACTCGGGCGCCGCGCAGATCTATTTCGATACCGACGGCGGCTTCAATGAAGCCGCCTCGTCGCGCACGGTCATTGCGAAGACCGATCGGTCTCAGCTCTGCCGGCTTGGTCTGCCGGCCGGGACGTATCGCGCACTGCGGTTCGATCCGCTCGATCGCAGCGGATCGATGACGATCGCCAAGGCGCGTATTGTTTCCGCCGGCGGTCGAGTTCTGACTGAGTTTCCGCCGGCCGCTTTCTCCGCCGCCAACCAAATTGCCGCCCTCACCGTCGACGGCGCGACCCTCAAGGTCGCCCTCGCCGTCAATGCCGATGACCCGTCGCTCTTCGTGGCGCTCAGCGCACCGATTGTCGCGACGCCAACTCTTTGGGATCGGATCGCGACCTTGCCGCGCGGTGCGCTCGTATGTTTCGCGGTGCTTGCGATTGGACTCATCGTGCTCGATCGCAAACCGACGTGGTGCTCCGCGATTGTAGACCGGGGCGCCTCGCTCGCCGCGCGGCCGGTCCGAGCGATCGCCATCGTTGCCGCGGTCGCCGTAACGATCAGCGCGTACCCGGTTGTTTTCCTCGGCAAGAGTTTCGTTTCGCCGAATCTCGGCACGATTCTGCTCTACGATGCGTACCCCACGCTGCCGGGCTACGATGACCACGAGGTGGCGGACGTTCAGCTATCGGATGTCGGCGCGATCATGTGGCAGCATGTGCCGTTCTCCATGGTGCAACATCGCGCTCTCGCGCACGGCGAGTTGCCGCTTTGGAATCGCAACACCTCCACGGGGACGCCGCTGCTTGGCCAAGGCCAATCGATGTTTGGCGATCCACTGCATTTTCTCGTCATCGCCGCGAACGGGAAGGCATGGGCGTGGGATCTGAAGTATCTCATCGCGAAATGGCTTTTCGCCTTCGGCCTCGGCCTGGTCGTGCTCGAGCTACTCGCCCATCGCCACCTATCACCGCTCGAAGCGAAAAGCACGAGCTTTTCGCCGGTCCAAGCCACATCGGCGCCGGTCGGAGACGGTCGGCATTTGGCTTCCGCGCTCGTGGTCACCTTCGCCAGCGCCTTCATCGGTTTCTTTCTCTACCGGCTGAATCATCCCGCGTTTTTCAGCCTGTGCTATGCGCCTTGGCCGCTGTTTTGCTGGGTGAAAATCGTCCGCACCGGACACCGTCGGGGATTCGTGTGGTGGAGCACCGGCTTGATCGTGGCCAATCTCGCCTTGCTGACGAGCGGCACCGCGAAAGAAGCGTACATGCTGCTACTCACGATGAATCTCGCCGGGCTCGCCGCGCTGCTCGCCGACAACGCTCCTTGGCGGGCACGCCTGGCGAAGCTGCTCGGATTGGCGTGGGCCGGCGTAATTTTTGCGCTCATCACCGCCCCGCTCTGGGGAACGTTTCTGCACACGCTGAAGAACGCCTACACGTCCTACAACGAAGCGAGTGCGTTTCAGCTCCAGCCGTCTTTGCTCCTTGGACTGTTCGATGAAATCTTTTTCCGGCCGCTGATGCCCAACGATCGGCTGCTCGACCCTTCGCTCAATTTCGTGCTGCTGCTCGGGCTGCTGTATTTCGTCGCCACCCTCCGCAGCCACTTCGCCAATCGCGCCGCAATCGCCATCGCGGCAACGTCGCTGATCCCGCTCTCCTTCGCGTTTGGCTTGGTGCCCCCGCAATGGATCGTGAACTGGCCGATTCTCGCGAACGTTGCGCATCTCGACAACACCTTCGGCTGCGCGCTCATCGTGCTGTGGGCCGTGCTCGCCGGTATCGGCTTCGCTACCGCCGCGCGCCGGCTTCGTACAATAGAGGGTCGAGGCGACTTGGCGGTCGTCAGTTTGATGCTTTTCGCACTCGTGTTTGGCTGGATCGCCTTTCGCCAGGCGGTTCACCGGCCCGTGCTTGGACCGACGACGTTTAGCGTGCACAAACCGGGCGCCGCGCTCGCCGTGTCACCGTTCATTTGGCAGTACCTTTGGGCGCTCCTCATTGCGACCACGGTTGCGGGGGTCGTCCTGCGTCGCTCCTTTGTTCGTGGCCAACTTTCGGCGACCGGCGGAATTCTCCTCGCGCTTTGCGCCGTCGTATTGCTCTGGCGGCACGCCTTGCACGCGCCGGCGGTGGGATTCCGAGGCTACATTCAGCAGCCCACCGGTCGCGTAAATCTCCAAGCGAAATCTCCGGCGATCGAGTTCATGCGCGCCGCGCATCGCCAGGAACCCGCCCGCGGATTCGGTCTCCACGGCAACTTCTTCCCCGGCTGGACCGCGACGTACGGGCTCGAAGCGGTGCACGGCCCCGATGCCATCATGAGCCCTTTCACTCGCGAGCTGCAGCTCGCTTCGGGTCTCGAGCGGATGTGGGACTGGCGGCTCTATGTGTCGCCGGAAGACACCGGCAAAGCGAAGGCTTTCCTCGATACGTTGAATGTCCGTTGGTACTTCGACTTGCTGAGCGATCAGGGCATCCTTGGCCGCGCCTTGAAACTCGCGAAAGTCGCGGACCTTGACGTCTACGAAAGCCCGACCGCATGGCCGCGGGCGTTTTTTACCGATCGGGTTCTGCGCTATTCGAAGGCAGCGGAGTACGTCGGACAAATCAACGCCGGCGACGGTCGGGCCTTTGCCGCGGTCCAGACCGGTGATGCCAATGCCGAATCCGCCGTCGCCACGTTCTCGCCGGAACTCGCCTCGCGCCGCATTGAACCCGCGCACAACTATCGCCTCACCGAGAACACGACATCATTCGATGTCCGTGCCGCAGCCCCCGGTGTCGTCGTTTTGAGCGAATCGTGGTGGCCCGACGACTTCCGCGCCGAGCTCAATGGGAAACGGGTGCCCATATTGCGGATGAACCACGCCTTCAAAGGCATCGTGATACCGGCGGCCGGCGACTATCATGTCCGCTTCGACTATTGGCCTCACCATTTCCTGCGGCTGCTCGAATCGAGTCTCGTCGGACTCTTGCTGCTGATTATTTCGCTCTGGCTCGCCTTGCGCCGCCAAGTCTGACCCGATTTCACCGATGGCGCACACTCCCTTTCGACCCATTCATAACGGCACGCTTTCCGTGGTGGTGCCGGTTTTCAATGAGGTGGCCACCGCCCGTGCCGCACTCGATGCGATCCTCGCGAAGGAGATTCCGGGCTGGACGCTCCAAATCATCATCGTCGAGAGCAACTCCACCGACGGCACCCGCGACATCGTGCTTACTTACAAGTCGCACCCGCGCGTTAAGCTCATCCTCGAGGATAAACCGCGCGGCAAAGGTCATGCCGTTCGCGCGGGGTTCATCGAAGCCACGGGCGACGTGATCCTGATTCAGGACGCAGATCTCGAATACGATCTCGACGACTACGACGTGCTGCTCGCCCCCATCGCTGGCGGTCGTCAGGAGTTCGTGCTCGGCTCGCGTCACGGCGAGGGCGGTTGGGCGATCCGCAAGTTTTCCGACCAGCCTTTGCAAGCGTTCGTGCTTAACGTGGCGCATTGGGCCTTCACGCTGATGATCAACGCCTCGCTCGGGATCTGGCTGCGCGATCCGTTCACGATGTACAAGGTCTTCCGCCGCGAATGCCTCGCCGGGCTGACGTTCGAGAGCAATCGCTTCGACTTCGATTGGGAGCTCCTGATCAAGCTGGTGCGCAAAGGACATCGTCCGATCGAGATTCCGATCAGCTACACCTCGCGGTCGTTCAAAGAGGGCAAGAAGATCGCCATCTTCCGCGATCCGATCACGTGGCTATGGGCGCTCGTTAAATTCCGCTGCCAACGGCTGTCGTGACGAATCCCGCGCTGTATTCGTCGCTCCTATGTTGGGGTCTGAACGGGCTCCTGCTCGGTGTTATTTGGCTCGCGGCATTTCGACTCATCGCCGCGCACCTACCGGCAAACACCGCATGGGTGCCACTGCTCGCCGCGGCAGGCGTTGCCCTTGGCGGTTACGTTTTGTTTTGGTTGTACTTCGCGTCCCCCGCGTTCGGTAAAGCCGGATCCATCGCGCTCGTTGTCGCGTCCGCGTGGATCGTCTTTCATCGACGGCGAAATGCCGTGGCAAACGATGCTGCCGCGCACGCCCGCACGTGCCTCCTCCTCGTCGTCGCCATCGGTCTGTTCTACATCGCGGTGCTGCATATGTACCCAACGTCGATGCATTTTTTCGACCTCGCGGGGAATCGACTGCGTGAGCACATGCCGACGGACAATCGGATATCGCGAGATATTGCCACGACATTGTACGACGGGCGCGCATTGCGATCGCTCGATTGGGAATGGCTGGTCAGCGACCGACCGCCGCTGCAAGCGGGCTGGCAGCTCATCACTTTGCCCGCTGGAGCTGTGTTGCCGTTGCCGGAAACGACCCTCACGGGAACTTCGGCCCTCTGGCTTCAGCTGGTTTGGATTCCAGCAGTCTATGGAATTCTCATCGCACTCCACCTGACTCGCCGACGCGCAGCTGCATGGATCGTGATTATGGCACTGAGCGGATTCTTCATCCAAAACACGATCTTCACCTGGCCTAAATTGTCGGCGGGCGCGTTCGGTTTGGCAGCGTTCGCAGTTTGGACGCTTCCGAGGGAAAAACGAGCATACGCGCTTGGTGGCGCGCTTGCCGGCCTTGGATGGTTATCTCATGGCGGCATCGCGTTTTCGTACCTTGCCCTGGCGCCCTGGATCGCTTGGCGAATGACGCAGGGAGAATTGCGCGGCTGGCTCGTTGCCGCTGCGGCGTTTCTCGCCTTGGCGCTCCCCTGGCTCGCATTCCAAAAACTGTACGATCCTCCGGGCGATCGACTCGTCAAAATGCACTTGGCGGGACAGGCCGCAAAGGACGCGCGTCCGGTTCTAACGGTCGTTCGCGATGCATACGCTTCGCTGAGCGCGCGCGAAATCGTCGCCCACAAAATCGCGAATTTCCGTCTGCTGGGAATGGGGGCCTGGAGCGTGATGTTCGATTTCTCCGTGAAGAATGGAGCATGGCGGCGGAACGATGAATTTTTTTGCACGTTTCGAGCACTCACGTGGTGGCTCGGCGGACTGTTGGTTATTCCCGTCGCGTTGGCGGTACCTACCCTGCATAGGCGGTTTGCAAGCGTTGGCTCCTCGTATTTCACACTGGCGCTTTGGATCGCCGGCACACTGGTTATTTGGTGCTTGCTGATGTTTGGCCCCCACACGACGTGCATTCATCAGGGCTCCTATGCAGTGATGCTTGGCCTTTTTTGCATTCTTAGCGCGTTGCTGGAAAAGCTGTACGCGTGGGCCGTCGTCGTTGTTGCGTTTCTACAGGCCGCGACGTTCGCCACGACATGGGCAGGGCCCAATGAAGTCATCAACGGATCGGCGGCCGGCGGAGCGTTCCTGGCCGTCGCCGCGATCGGCTTGGTCCTTGTATTTGTACTATGCTTGGTCCGCGAACGCCACGCTGAGATGAACGATGCGGTCGAGCAGTCGTGCGTTAGCCGCCCATGATCGCGCTTACGTCAGCGACTGCCATTGCTGCGATCTTGGCCGCCGGAATGCTTTTGCTCGTGCTGGCATTAGCCGGCGCCGTGCTGTTTGAGAAGCGATGCCCCGTTTGGCTTGGCTCCGCCCTCACGGTCGCGTTGTCCGGATACGCTATTTTCTGGCTCGGCTTTCTTCACCCGACGGCGGGACGTGTGTTTTCCTGGTTTATGTTCGCGGTGTCCGCCGGCATTCTCGTCTGGCGTCGACGCATGGCGTGGCTACAGCTCCGAGAACAGGCCCATTTCGTCCTCATTCTCGGGTTGGCGGCCATTGTCTACGGCTCGCTGCTCGAGCTCTATCCAACAACGAGCTGGTCGCTTGGCGCCCGCACGCGGTTCCTTGACATGCCAGGAGATAATGAGATTCCGCGAATTTTCGCCGACATCACCAGGAGCGGTGATCCCACGCGAATTCTTGGGGGCGATTGGCTGACCAGCGATCGACCGCCGCTACAGACGGGGGTCGCTTTGCTTACCTTGCCCGTACTGACCACCATCGGCTTCGATCTCGATACGTCATGCGCGGTGGCGGGCCTCTGGCTGCAACTGCTTTGGATTCCAGCGATGCACGCGCTGTTGATCCGGCTCGGGGTTTCGCGGCAACGCGCTTATGCCGCGGTCGCCGCATTGGCCTTCACCGGCTTTCTCTTTTTCAACTCGGTGTACGTTTGGCCCAAACTCGCAGCTGCCGCCTTCGTGGTCGCCGCTGCGGCCGAATGGTTTCTCGCGCCGAGCGAAGACAACACGGGCAATCGGGCGCGATTTCTGCGCGCCGGAGCCTGCGCGGTATGCGGTTGGCTCCTGCATGGGAGCGTCATGTTCGCGCTCGCGGCCCTGGCTCCTTTCGTCCTTTGCGACTGGCGTCGTTGGCGTCTATGGCTCTGGTCGGCGGCGGTATTCGTCGCTGTCGCCGCACCGTGGCTCGCCTACCAACACTGGTATTCGCCGCCGGGCAATCGGCTGCTCAAATGGCACATTGGCGGTGATATTGGCCCTGACGATCTGACGTTGTCGCAGGCCTTGCGGGACCGTTACGCCGCTGTCGGGTGGAAAGGCGCCTGGGACGCGCGTCGACAGAATGCGCGCATGCTACTCGATGGCGGATGGTCCGGCCTGCGGACGTTCTACGCGCCGGCACAAGCGCTCGACCGGCGTCAAAACGAAACCTTTTTCCCGTTGCGTATGGTGGCGTGTTGGTCGCTTGGCGTTCTGGGGCTCCCACTACTCGCGTATGGTGCAATCTGGAAAGGTCGTCGCAGTTCCACCCGGCGCTTCCGGGCTCACGGATTTGCCGTGGCTTGGCTGCTCCTGACTTTGCTTACGTGGGTCGCCTTGATGTTTTTTCCGAATCAGGTCTTCACGCATCAAGGCTCGTATACCGTCCAATTGCTTCTGCTCGCACTTCTGGCTTCGTGGGCGATTCTCTCCCATCCGCTCCTCTTCACCGCCGTGGCGGTCGTGCAGGTCGTCGGGTTCTTCGCGACCTGGCTCGCGCCGAACCGATCGATTACGACGCCGATGAACACCCCCGCACTCGTGTTGCTCCTGGCCAGCGCAGCGGCGCTGCTCGTCGTCGGAGCGCGGCATTTGTTCTCACTCGAAACCATAGCGGCTCGAACCCGGGTCGGAAATGCAACCGAGCGCGAAGCGGAGAATGGCGGTTCTACGCAGCGATGAGTGAAAGCGTATCGATCTTCCCCTCTCGGATGAGCTCCAAAAAACACGCCCTTCTCTGGTACCTATTCGGCACGCTTTTCATCGGCCTGTTTCTGGTACCCGTCCTGCGTTTGCCGTGGTTCGCTCACCCGATCGCACCAGGCGGCGGCCGTGCCCAGCTGGCCATCGAAACGGGGCTGATTGCGCTCTGTCCCTTGATCGCCTGGTGCGCGCTTGCGGGTGAGACCCAGCGCCGGCGCGATCGTCTTGCGGTGCTCGCCCTCGTGCTCTCAGCGACCGCCATCTGCGAAATCGTTCACTATTGGGTGATCGACCGCGGGCACTACTTCTCGCCCGCGCAGTTCGCGGACAACACGGCATGGCAGCAGTTCATGCACAACCCCATCATCGAGCTGGCGGCGCCGGCGCTGCCGCACTCGTACCGCTTCATGCCAGACATCATCGTGCATGTCTTCACGTGGCTTTGTAACGATTTTGTCGTCGCCCGGATCGCGTACCGACTGCTGTTTAACGCGCTGCTGTTCGTCGCAATTTACCGCTACGCGCGGACGTACGTCTCCGAGCTGCTCGCGGGAGTCGCTGTCGTCATCGTCGTCGCGGTCTATCCCATCACGATTCTGAAGTATGCGGGGCAACTGATCGACCCAATGGCCACCTTTTGTTTCATCGCGGCGCTCGCCTGCTTGGCTCGGCGCTACGAACCGGGCTTTGGCCCGATCTTGTTCGCCGGTCTCTTCGCGAAGGAATCGGTGATCGTCGCGGCGATCTGCCGAGCGTTTTATGGACCGAAACGCTGGCGATCCATCCTCGCCGCCGCAGCGTACGTCGCAGTCGCCACCGCGATTCTGGTCAAGATCCGCGTCGTGGTCACCGTCGGCGATAACGTGCACACCGGAATGAAGGCGATCAGCGGCGTGGACCTGAAACATGTGCCGGAGAATCTAGCCGGATACAAAGAGTGGATTCTCATGTACGTCGCGCTTTTCGGGGCGCTCCTACCGGGTGCAATCGGCGGCTGGCGCTTCATGGATCGACCGTTCCGATGGGTTGCCGCGACCGTCGTGATCGCCGCCCTGGGATCGACGCTGCTGTTCAGCTGGATGTCCGAGGTTCGCAATGTGATGCCTGCGTTCATCGTACTCGCCATCCTCAACGTCGTGTGGGCCGAACGAACGCTCGTGCCGCGCGCCGCGGCGGCGCTCGTCACCCGTTCCTCCCGCGCATCGTCCGCGTCGGTGCCAGCATCGACTGAAGGCTTGGTCTAGCGGGCGTATGTTTCCGGCTCGACCGAATCGCGATCCATGAACGGCAGTGCGACACCTCAACGCACCGCCTTGTCCTTACACGGCCGAACTTGGGTCGCTGCGGTTGTCGCGATCGCCGCGTTGATCGCGCGCAAGCCTTGGGCTTTGCACACGCCGCAACTTTGGGCCGAAGACGGCACGATTTTTCTCAACGACGCCGAATCGGTCGGCCTCGCTGCGATTTTTCATCCCTATCAGGGATACTTTCACTTCATTCCGCGAGTCATCGCGGCGAGCGCACGTCTCATCGCCGATCCCGCGGGGTGGCCGTCCATCTATAACGTCGGCGCTTTACTTGTCGCTGTTGGTGTCGTCTGCCGGATGGCGTCGCCGCGCCTAGTTTTGCCGCATAAACCGTGGCTGATCCTGGCGCTCGCCCTGGTGCCACACACCGGCGAGGTGCTTTTCAATATTACGAACGTCCAGTGGATCGCTGCCTTCTTTCTCATCGTTCAGCTCTTCATCAGCGCACCAGTCACGTTGCTGCAGACCGTCGGGGACATTGTCCTGATCGTCGTCGCGGGATTAACCGGTCCGTTTGCGGTGCTGTTGCTGCCGTTTTTTATCTGGCGGGCCTGGTGCGAGCCTGGTCGCGGACGTGCCGCCATCATTACCGTGATCGCGTGCGCGGCGCTCCAAACTTGGTCACTCACCCACGGTGCCGGCGTGCCGACCGCGCCAAGGCCTGCGCATATCGACGCGCTCAACTATGTCGCCGTCCTTGCCGACCGAATCGTAATCTGGCCGTTTCTCGGGGCGCGACTTGCATCAACGCTTTCAGCGCCGATATTGGCCGCAATCGGCGTCGCTGCAGGGGCCGTCATCGCGACGCTCGCGGCGCGCCGGCTCGATCAACGTCGATTCGCAACCGCGTTGACCCTGATCCTGCTCATGTTGCTCGCGGCGGTCTCTTGGCGCACGCGCCCCGACGGGTGGGACGCGCACAATCTCAACGACGGCGACCGCTACTTCTTCATCCCACGCGTGCTGTTCGCTTGGTTGGTCGTCATTCAGCTCGATGCCATGCCGCGCATCGCGGGGTGGATCGTTTCGGCGGCGTGTATTGCGGCGATCGGTCTGCAGCTGCCGCACTTTGAGGTCTCCGCGCCGCCCGACTATCGCTGGGCAGAACATTGCGACCCCGTTCGTCGCGGCGTGCCTGCCAACATCCCGACGTTGCCCGAAGGATGGATCCTCGAATATCGAGGCAGACCGGCCGAAACGCGCTAACCCCCACGCCGCTGTTCACGTGACGCCTGATATCGTCTCCAATCGAGCCCCATGACACCCCGGCTTTCACCACGAACGAATGCTAGATGGCTGCCCTGGGCGACCGGCGTACTGACGCTAATGCCTTTGTTTTGGTGCTGGAGCGAATTTCGTGCGCTTTTCTGGTTTGGCGATGAGTGGGATCAGCTCGATGCGATTTCCGGTCGCGGCTTTTGGTCCTGGGTCTGGAACTGCTTTGGCGAGAACTTTGCGCCGCTCTTCAAGATAACGTGGGGCGGCCTAGCCCTCGCCGGCCATGGCAGCTATTTCGTCGCGGTGGCCACGGTGTGGTTGCTGCACGGAGTGTGTGCCGGGTTGCTATGCCGCTGGATGTTGCGTTGCGGGGGAAGTGCCATCGCCAGCGTTGGCCTATGCCTCGTTTTCGGTGTCGCGACTACGAGCATCGAAGTACTCGGCTGGACGGTGCAGCTCATCACGATCCAAGGCATGCTCTTCTTTCTTTTGGCCGCTGAGCTCCACGAGTCGCGGCAAGCGCGGGGCGACTGGTCGATCGAGAGCATGGCGCTTCTGCTCCTCTGGATCGTCGGGAGCACGTTTTCCTTCGTCCGCGGTCCGCTCACCGGCGCAACTCTCGCAGTCACGACCTTCGTATTCGCCAGTCCAACACGTTCGCGAGGCTCCCAATTCGCCGTCGCCGCGACGTGTTTCGTTCCCGCACTCGTCGCCGTCGCCATTGAACTCAACTACGCTCCCGGAAACCACCAACACCTCGGCGCGATCGGACTGCGGGCCCCGGCGATGTATGGCGCCTCCTATTTTCTCCTGAACCCCTTCTACAAATTCGCCACGGACACACTCTGGACGATGCGTGGTCTGATGGCTTGGGGAGCGCTGAAGTTGACGCTCCTCGTGAGCGGTTGGTGCATCGCAACGGCACGTCAGCGACGAATGCTGCTGCCTCTGTTCCTTTTCGACTTCGGCAATGCCATCTTGATGGGACTGGGGCGGTACAACGAGCCGCTCTACACGGCCACCAGTTCACGGTATCAGTACATTTCACTGCTCTGCACCGTGCCGTTTATCGCTGTACTCCTGGACGCATCTCTGGCGCGGCTGTCGTCGCTTCGCTGGCGGCGTGCGGCGGCCGCGGTGGCGGTCGTCGCGCTCGCGACGGTCGCTGCGCGGCGTTGGCCGGCTGAGATGCGTGGCTGGGCGAACGCACGCGGCACCGCGACACGCGTGGTTTTATTTGCCACGCCGAATCCACCAGTCGAAGGCGCCATTCCCGGTATTCCGTTTCTGCGCACGAGCCGCGCCAAGGAGCTCGTGCAGCAATATCACTTGCATTGATCGATGCGAGGGGTGCTTAGAAAAATCCTGCTGTGAGCGCGTGAACGAAAAATCCCATGCACCTTTGCTCGCGAGCCCGGCCAAAGGCCATGGGGCACGTGCGACGATCCTGCTGCTGGTCCTCAGCGTGACCGCGCTATTCGTCGGCCCCGTCCATTTGGGAGACACGCGAACGCGCACGCTTCCGTCACTCGATTCGGCCCCGACCGTCATGACCGACAGCGAATTTCTATCCGACACCGTCCGCGCGGATACGGAGGGCCATCTGCGACCGAACGGCGTCTCGACGCTTGGATCGTGGATTGGCTCAGGCGATTTCAAGGGCGCCCACGAAACGCGTTGGTTCACGTCGAAACCCAAGTTTACCGTATTGACGGCTGGGTTTCCCGCGACGGCCGGCAACGAACTCGCGGCGCAGTTTCGCCTCGCGAATGGGAATATCGTCACCGAGCGGTTCATTGCTCGAAACCCTGGTCCCACGTGGGAGCCATGGTACCTCGTGTCGCCTCAGAATGCCCTCGCCGTCCGGCTGCGAGCGGTCGACGGCACATCAGGGCCCGATGGCTGGCTCGCGTTTTCCGAACCGTTCACGATTCGGATGCCATTCGATTGGCAGGCGCTCGCTTGGCTCCAACTCGTCGCGACGACTGCGCTCGCGCTGGTGCTTCTTTACGGTCCCGGACTGCTCTGGCTGGAACGAGGCGCGTTAGCCCATGGCAGGAACTTGGCGGTGGCGGTCGTGGTCGGCCCCGCAATTTTAGCGTTGCTCGGTCTGCTTTGCTGGATCGGCGGTGGATTGATTGCGCCGGCGACGATTGCCCGTACGGGAATACTCCTCGTTCTGGCCGGAATCGCGTGGCGGGCACGATGCAATCGGTGGCAGTTGGCGACCTTGCCCGCCGGCGCGAGCGCGGTCGTTTCGGCCAGCGCACTGCTCGTCGGATTCTGCGTGGCAAAAGCAAACATCTCCATTGGTCCACCGGGCGAGCTCTACGGGGGCTTGGTTTCGCGATCGCTCGAAGTCGGCGGACATTCGGACAGCCGCGTGCCGTTCCACGTCGTCCAAGCGATCGCCCATCATGTGGGTCCGTTCAGTGACACGGCGAACGGCTATTTTTCGCCCTGGACGTTCGCGAGCCGGGGACCGCTGGCGGGAATGATTGCGACGCCGATCGTGTTGGCCACGGGTGCGCATGTCCCCCGCGAGATGCCAGACCAGCCCTGGCGTCCGTTCGATCGCGAAGGTTTCGCCGCGTATCGGATCACGCTGATCGTACTGGCTTCGCTCGCCGCGTGGGCGGTCTACGGAGCAGTCGCCGCCATCGTCTCACCCGCATGGGGCGTCGTGGCGTCCGCCGCGGTTCTGCTCGCTCCGTTTTTCGTCCACGAGATGTACTTCACCTGGCCGAAGCTCATTACGGCGGCGCTCGTACTCCTATCCTTCACCTTCGTTTACCAACGCCGCACATTCGCGGCCGGTCTCGCGCTCGGATTCGGTTACTTGTTTCATCCGCTCGCAATATTGAGTGCGCCGTTCCTCGCGCTCTGGATTGCAGGCGCAGAGCGGCAGACTCGTTCGCCGCGCACGAGGCTTGGCGTTGCACGGCCCTTGATGTCGTTCGTCGCAGGCGTTCTCGTACTGGTCGGGCTGTGGCAAAGCGTCGGACTGTTTGCACCGCCTGGCGGCGGACAAGCGGGGTTCGTCAGCTATTTTCGGATGGCGGACAACGCGAGCGCTAGCTGGAGCACATGGTGGAGCAGTCGCTGGCAAAATTTCGCGAACACATTCATTCCGTTTCATCTGCTCGCATTCGACCCGAATCACGAGTCGATCAACTCCGTATACGCGCCATCGCCTTCGTGGGTTCGCGCCGGTTTTCTCTTTTGGAACACGCTTCCGTTCGGGCTCGGCGTACCGCTTTTCCTATTGACGGCCGCAAGCATCGGTTTCGCGTGCTGCCGACACGCGTCGATCGCCGCACTAACCGTGATCGGTCCCTCGGTTCTGCTGATTGTGTACTGGGGCGCTGCGGACACTGGACTGATGCGCCATTGCGGCCACGTCTTGTTCGTTTCGACGATCGTTCTCGCGATGTGGGCGCTGGCGAGTGCGCCGCGATCGTGGCGAGACCCAGCGGTCGAAGCGTTTCTCCGGCCGTGGTGCTTCGCCTGGCGCGGCGTGGAAATCGGTGTCATGGCATTTGCCACCACCCTCCGGAACGGTTTCCCCCATTGGGAGGGCCCCTTCGGCATCAACGATCTGGTTTCTTTTATCGCTGCCGGCCTTTGCCTCGCGGGGGCGGCCATTGTTCTCGCCCAAGCTGCCCGCCGAAGCGAACGGTCGCTTTCGTGAGCGATACTCAGGAGCCGCGAAACCAGCGAACCACCGCTTGGACGGGACGCTCAGTGACATCGGCGATCGCGCGCCAGGTCGCAGGCGCCGAATCGCGCATGTTACGGCCATGGTAATCGAAGCTCGCAAGGATGCCGCTCGCGATGGTCGTCAGCGCGGCAATCGCGATGGCCATTCGTGCGAAGCGACGCGTCCAATCGGCATTTGCCGCCCGTTCAACGACGAATGCGCCGCATAACGCGAGCAGCATCAACGTCGGCACAAAATCGACCATGTATCGTTCAGCGGCGTAGAAAAAGCAGAGCATGACGAATGCGAGCGGCAGAAAAATTGCCGCCACCATTGCAACGACAGAGCCAAATCCAGCGTTTACTCCCCTCGTCCCGCGGCGCCAAAGCACGACGCCGAGCGGCGCAAACCACATCACCGGGAAGAGCACCGCTAGCCAGTAAAGTTCTTCACCGGAGAAATACCCCGAAGGCCACGGCGGCAACGGTCGCGACCCAAGGAACGGCCACTCACTCGTCCATCGCACCGGCCAGGCGAAGTACACGCGCAGATTGTAGAGAATAAAACGCGGGCTGAAATGATGCGAGACCCTCTCATTGAGCCCCGTGAGCTGATAATGTTGGCCGAACTCGGTCACCGAGCCGAAACGCGCATAATTGTACCAGCCAAGCCCAATCCCGATGGCGCCCAATACCGCTGCCGACACCGCGGCGGCCCGCAGCCAAGTGCGGCCACCGTGCTGCGACATGCTTTCAGACTTCCGTGTTCACGCGGCTTCCGGCAACAAAGAACCTCCCAAATCAGTCTCTCGCTCGCTTGAAATCGAAAACTCTTCTCGTCACCGGTTCGTCGGGCCTCATCGGCTCCGAAGTCTGCGTTTATTTCGCACGCGAACTCGGCTACACCGTCCACGGCGTCGACAACAACCAGCGCGCCGTGTTTTTCGGCCCGCAAGGCGACACCCGATGGAATCAGCAGCGGCTCGCGCGCGAGTTGCCAGGCTTCGTCCATCACGAGCTCGATATCCGCGATCGTGCCGGCGTGCTCGCCCTCGTGCGCGACGTAAAGCCGAGCGTCATCGTCCATACCGCCGCCCAGCCGTCCCACGATCGCGCCGCCGCGATCCCATTCGACGACTTCGACACCAATGCGGTCGGCACGCTCAACTTGCTCGAGGCCGCGCGCCAGGCCGCTCCCGAATCGCCGTTCGTCCACATGAGTACGAACAAGGTGTACGGCGACGCTCCGAATCGCATTGCGCTGCGCGAGCTCGAGACCCGGTGGGACTACTCCGATCCAGCCTACGAACACGGCATCGCGGAAACGTTCACGATCGATCAATCGAAACACTCGCTCTTTGGCGCGAGCAAAGTCGCGGCCGACGTCATGGTCCAGGAATACGGCCGCTACTTCAACTTGCCGACCTGTGCATTGCGCGGCGGATGCCTGACCGGTCCCAACCACAGTGGCGTCGAGCTGCACGGCTTCCTGAGCTATCTCGTGAAGTGCAATTTGGAGGGCAAAGAGTACCGCATGTTCGGTTACAAGGGGAAACAGGTTCGCGACAACATTCATTCGCTCGACGTCGCGAAGTTCATGGCGGCCTTCGTCGCCGCCCCGCGGGCGGGCGAGGTCTACAATCTCGGCGGTGGCAAGGCGAACTCCTGCTCGATTTTGGAAGCGTTCAAAATCGCCGAAAAGTTTTCGGGAAAAAAACAGATCTACACCTACGTCGACCAGGCCCGTGCCGGCGACCACATCTGCTACTACAGCGATCTCCGGAAAATGCGGACGCACTATCCGTCGTGGGATATCACCCAGTCGCTCGAAGACACGATCCGGCAAATCGTCGATGCGTGGCAACGACGCAGTCACGCGTAGCTGCGAGCACGATAGCGACGTCCGGATTCACCGATGAGCGACTCCAGCGAACGCCGCGTTTTTGGCCTGGACCTGCTGCGCGCGGCGGCGATTGCGAGCGTCGTGCTGGCGCACGCGGGCCTGCAAGGATTGCTCTTCGACGCGGTCAGCCGTGTCGCGCCCCCTTTGGCGCCCTACGCCGGCTGGGCCACGTTGGTGGCGCACGGCGGAGTCGTTGGCGTCGAGCTGTTCTTTGTCCTCAGCGGATTTTTGATCGGCGGCATTTTGCTCCGCGGTGCCGAAGACTTCTCCGAGCCGCGCGGTTTGCCGCGATTCTATCTGCGGCGCTGGTTTCGCACCTTGCCGCTCTTCTGGTTGGCGCTGCTCGGAAACGTGCTCTTCGAGTATTGGTTTCGCCATCGCACGCTCACCGTCGGCGAAGTCGCCAGCCATGGAGTTTTTCTCCGCAATTTCGCGCACATCACACTCACTTTCTTTCCCGAATCGTGGAGCCTGGCCGTCGAAGAATGGTTCTACCTGCTGTTTCCCGCGGTCCTCTGGCTCGGCCTGCGCGCCAAGCGCGTTCGCTACGATCACGTGTTTCTCGCCACGGCAGCGGCGTTCTTCGTGTTTTCGGCGGGCCTGCGGACGTGGGCCGCACTGCAACCCGGCGCCAATTGGGTGCTCGGGCAACGCTGCATCGTCATTTATCGTTTCGACGCCTTGATGACCGGAGTGATTGCGGCGTGGATCGCGCACCGCTTTCCCGCGACGTGGCATCGTCGTGCGGCCTATTGTTTCGTGGCTGGGCTAATCGTGACCGCCGTCGCCTACGGTCTGTTCTTCGACTTCGCGAAAACCGGCGCCTCCGTCGCGCCCGACTCCTTCTTCGCGCGAACGTATCGTTTTGATTTACTCTCGCTCGGCTTTGCGCTGCTGCTGCCACTGGCCTCCACCTGGCGGCCCTCGCGCGAAACGATCGTTCATACCGTCATTCGGAAAATCGCCCTCTGGTCATACGCGCTCTATCTCGTCCATTGGCCGCTATTCCAGTTCTTCAACTCGCCGCGTTTCGCCGCGTGGCAACAATCTTGGCCTCAATCGGCCGCACTCTATGCGGTCAAGGTGCTGTTGCCTGTCGCCCTGAGCGCGGTGCTGTTCCATTTTTACGAGGCTCCATGCACCCGCTGGCGCGATCGTTTTAGCGGCCGAGGGCCACGCCACGCCGCAACGCCCATCGCGGCCGAGCGTTTGTAATAACGTGCCCCAGCGACGGCGCAGGCCGGGGGTGTCCGAACCCCAAAATCTAAACAAGCCTATACGGCCGAATCGCAGCGGTCTACGCCGCCGATTCTACCGCGTCCGAGTCCAATATTGCTCCGCTCCACGATTGGGGAAACATTGCCGTCAGCTTCGCGTCTCAATCCAGCTGAATTCCATGGCTTCCGCTTTCGCTCCATTCCGGGGCTTGCTCCTTGCGGCCGTGCTTTTGTCGAGTGCGGCCGCCGGTCGCGCAATGTCGGTCATTGCGCCATCGTTCGATGAACTCGTCGACTCCGCCGAACTCGTCGTTCGCGGAGTCGTCACCGATGTCCACTGCGTTCCCGTCGATACGCCGCAAGGTCAAGCGATCCGCACGTTGGTCACGCTGCACGTCGAACGCGTGCTCAAGGGCGACGCCCGTGGCGAAGTCACGCTCTCCTTTCTCGGCGGAAAATTTGGCCGCCGTTCACTCACCGTGATCGGCATGCCGAAATTTTCGGTCGGCGATCGAGAGATCGTCTTCGTCGCGAACAATGGCCGGACGATATGCCCGTTGATCGCTGGAGGCCACGGCCGTTATCGCGTACGCCGCGACGCGCGTACCGACCGCGAATTCATCGCGCGCGATAATAACGTGCCTCTCGCCTCCACCGAGCAAATCGCCGAATCGCTCGAGCACAGCGAAACGCAATCGGCCGCGACGCCCGGCGAGGCCCTGACGCCTGAAGTTTTCGAGCAACGCGTGGTAACGAAGGCCGTGATCACGCCTAACGCCTAGCGCGGCCGGCGCCCGCGGCATAACGTGGCGACGCGCGGCGCTACGGCCGACGCCGCTGCGTCAGGGCCGAAGGTCCAATGGCGTGGCGTCTCGGTCCGGG
>CBINOT010000028.1:0-38877 GCA_966252355.1 uncultured Opitutus sp.
GACGCGTGTCTGGCCGCAGGTATGAACGATTTTCTGAGCAAGCCTGTCCGCTTCGAGCTGCTCGCCGACGTGCTACAGCGGTATTTGCCGAGCGCCTAAACCGCCCGGCGCTTGGACGGCGCCTACCCCTCCGCCTGCCATTTGAGCACGAAGGTAGTAAGCGGCGGCAGAGTGAGCTTGAGCGACTGGCTGAAGCCGTCGCGCTCCACGTCTTCGGTCATCCGGCCGCCGTCGTTACCGAGGCCCGTGCCGCCGTAATATTCGCTGTTGGTGTTGATCAGTTCGCGCCAAAATCCGCGGCGCGGAACACCGATGTGATAGGCTTCGCGTGTCGTGCCCGCGCCAAAATGGCCGACGACGGCCAACAAGCTGCGCTCGTCGGGATCGCAACGCAGATACGCGATGATGTTCGCGTCGGCATCCATGCACGACAGCCAGCGGAAACCGCGCGGATTGAGGTCAGTGCCGCTCAACGCCGGTTCCGCCGCATAAAGTTTGTTTAGATCGCGGACGAGGAGGCGCACGCCTTCGTGGTCCGTGTATTGGCAAAGATGCCAATCAAGGCTGCCATCGTGGCGCCACTCGCTCGATTGTCCGAACTCGCCGCCCATGAAGAGCAGCTTTTTGCCGGGCCAGCCCCACATGTGTGCATACAACGACCTGAGGTTCGCGGCTTTCTCCGGAATGTGCCATGCACCCATCTTGAGGAGCAGCGAGCCTTTGCCATGAACCACTTCGTCGTGGGAGAAAACCGTGACGAAATTTTCAGCATATTGATAGAGCATGCCAAAAGTCAGATCGTTATGGTGATAACGCCGCACGATCGGCTCCTTGCCAAAGTAGCGCAGGGTATCGTGCATCCACCCCATGTTCCACTTGTAGTCGAAGCCCAGCCCGCCGTCCCGCGTCGGCTTGCTCACGCCGGCAAAGGAAGTGCTCTCTTCCGCGATCATCATCACACCGGGATAGTAGTGATGGACGAGGTCGTTGACGTTGCGGAGAAACGCAATCGCCTCCAGGTTCTCGCGGCCGCCGTACTTGTTGGGGATCCATTGTCCCTCCTTGCGCGAATAATCCAGGTACAACATCGACGCCACGGCGTCGACGCGCAGGCCGTCGATATGAAAGCGATCGCACCACGCCAGCGCATTCGCCACGAGGAAACAGCGCACTTCGTTGCGGCCATAGTTGAAGATCAACGTGCCCCAATCCATGTGCGCGCCCTGCCGCGGATCGGCATGCTCGTACAGATGCGTGCCATCGAATTCGGCGAGCGCGAAACTATCCCGCGGGAAGTGCGCCGGCACCCAATCCAGAATCAAACCGAGCCCACGGCTGTGCAGATAATTGACGAACCAGGCAAAATCGTCGGGCGTGCCGAAGCGATGCGTCGGCGCGAAGAACCCTGTCACCTGATAACCCCAGGAGCCGTCGAAGGGATGTTCGGCAATGGGCAGCACCTCGATATGCGTGAAGCCCATCTCGAGCGCATAATCGGCGAGTTGCGGCGCCAGCTCGCGATACGACAACGGCCGGCCGGCGTCTTCCGGCATCCGCTTCCAAGAGCCAAGGTGCACTTCGTAAATCGAAATCGGTCGATCCAATTTCTCCGCTTGGCTCCGCCGACGCTCGAGCCACGCATCGTCCGTCCACTGAAATTTCCGCGTGTTAAATACGATCGCGGCATTATTCGGCGGCGGTTCGAAATACGTGCCGTACGGGTCGGTCTTCAGCCGGATGTTACCCTGCTGATCGCGGATCTCGAATTTGTAGAGTTCTCCTTCGCCCAAACCAGGGATAAACAATTCCCAGACGCCAGACGCACCCAGCGAGCGCATAGGGTGGTAGCGTCCGTCCCAGCGGTTAAAATTGCCTACAACCGACACCCGCGCCGCCGACGGAGCCCACACCGCAAACGAGACGCCTTGCACACCGCCAAGATCGCGGACATGCGAGCCGAGCTTGTGATAGATGCGGTGCTCGTTGCCCTCGTTGAACAGATAAAGGTCTTGCTCGCCCAGAGTCGGCAGAAAGCAGTACGGGTCGAAGAATTGCCGAATTTCGCCGTTCGGGTACGTCGCTCGGAGCTGATAGCGAAAAACCTCGGGGCGATTTGGAATGAAGACCTCGAACAATCCCTCGCCCGCGATTCGCGTCATCGGGTGACTTTTCGGTGGATTTGAATCCAATTCGACGACCTCGACGGCGGTGGCGCCGCTGATGAAAGCGCGGGTGACGACGCCCGCCGTCCGCTTGTGCGTGATCGGATGCATGCCGAGCACCGAATGCGGAGACGTGTGCTTTGCCTGCACGAGAGACGTAAGATCGGGCTTTGAAATAATCACGCGGAAGAATATTGAGCCCAGAACCTTGGCCCATGTCTGGGACGTCGTCTAGCGGAATGCCGCCCTAACATGGCCTAGGGCGCATTGCGTAGGTTTGACGTGCTGCAGAATCGAACGACGTCAAGCGCCGCGTACATTTCGCCACGCCGGCAAAGTGCGGTCGAGCGAACCCAAAGCCGCCGCGTTTCGTTACTTCACCGCCACTGGCTCGCGCGCCGGCGTTTCTTCGAGCGCGCGCCGCAAATCTTCCGCCCGCACGGGCTTCGTCAGGAAGTCGCTCATGCCGGCCGCGAGACAGCGATCGCGGTCGCCCAGCGACGCGTTCGCCGTCATGGCCACGATTCGGGGTCGCTGCTCCGAGGGAAGCCGATCGCAAATCGCACGCGCCGCCTGCAAGCCGTCCATTTCTGGCATTTGCACATCCATCAAAACGAGATCGTAGCGCTGGCGAATCGCCGATTCCACCGCGTCGCGGCCATTCGCCACGACATCGGCACGATATCCGAGCCGTTGCAGCATGAGGATGGCGACGCGCTGATTCACGGGGTTATCTTCGGCGAGCAAAATGCTCAAGGGGTGATCCGCGGACATCTCCCCGATTGCATCGACGACGCGGGGCCGACTGGCGCTGTGTCCCTGCAGGCATTCGCATAACAGCTCGAAGAGCGCCCCACTCTTGACCGGCTTGTTGATCGTGCCGCACACGCCGAGCTCTTCACGGGCTCGCGGCTGGCCGGGGACAGTCATGAAAGCGATCGGCAGCTCGGCGGATGGGCGCAGCTTGCGCACTTCTTGCGCGAGCGCGAGGCCGCTCGTTTCACCGAGATCGTAGTCCAGCAACAAGAGATCGAAAGGCGTGCCGCGACTCAGCAATGCCATCGCCTCCGTCGGCGTCGCGGCGGCGCGCGGCATCATCCCCCAGGCAACGGCTTGCTGACAGAGCACGCGGCAGCTCGTGGCATTGTCGTCGACGATCAGGAGCCGCCGGCCGGTGAGCGCGGCGACGCGGCCAACAGCGTAAGGCTTGCTCGGCGCCGCCGCGGGGCGCGCCTCGATCTCAAAACAGAACGTGCTGCCCTTGCCCGGCGTGCTCTCGACCCAAATACGACCGCCCATCAACTCGACGATTCGCTTGCTGATCGCGAGACCGAGACCGGTGCCCCCAAATTGCCGCGTGGTGGATGCGTCGACTTGGCTGAACGTTTTGAACAGCCGATCCATCCGGTCCGACGGAATGCCAATGCCCGAATCGTGCACCGCGAAACGCAACCGCACGCGACCGGAGTCTTGCGCTGGCACGGAGCTCACCGAGAGAAACACCTCGCCGCGGGACGTGAATTTCACCGCGTTGCTCAACAAATTGACCGCGACCTGCCGCAAGCGGGTGATGTCGCCCTCGATCGCTTCGGGCACCGCGCTGTCGATCGTGCAGAGAAGATCGAGTTTCTTTTCCGCCGCGCGGGCCGCCAGGACATCGACTGACGATTCCACGCATTGCCGCAAGTCGAACGCTCGTTGCTCCAACTCCAGCCGGCCGGATTCGATTTTGGAGTAATCGAGAATGTCGTTCACGAGCGCGAGCAATCCGTCGCCGCTCGAGCGAATCGTTTCCGCAAACTCGCGTTGTTCCTTGTTGAGTTCGGTGCCGAGTAACAAGCCGCTCATGCCGATGATCGCGTTCAACGGCGTACGGATCTCATGGCTCATGTTGGCGAGGAACTCCGACTTCGCGACCGTCGCCGCCGCGGCTTCCTGCGCCAAGCGATGGGCGCGCTCGAGCGCATCTTCGAGCTGACGGTTCAGATCCTCGGCTTGATCGCGCGCGAACTCGATTTCGGCCTGGGCGCGGCGTTCGGCGGTCACATCCCAGTGCACACCGACAACCCGAATCGCACGACCGGCTGGGTTGCGCTGCACATGCGCGCGCGCGCGAACATCGCGTTCCTCGCCATCGGGCCGGACGATGCGAAACGATGTGTTATACGGCTTCTTGCCCTCGACGGCATCGCGATATTCCTGCTCGGCGCGGGTGCGATCGTCGGGATGCACGTGCTTGATCCAGTCGGCGAACGCGCCCTCGAAGGTCGTCGCGGCGACGCCGTACAGGTCCAGCATCCGCGCATCCCACACGAGCTTGTTTTGGACGAGGTCGAAATCCCAAATTCCGACCTGCGCGGCTTCGGCGGCGAGTTGCAGCCGCTCGGTCAACGACTGTACGCGCAACTCAACCGCTTTCCGTTCCGTAATATCGAGTGACCGGCCCACCAAGCGGACGACCTTGCCATTGGCGTCACGCAGGGGAGTCAGGCGCGTGAGCCACCACAAGAGGCGTCCCCGGACAAAAAACGGCTCTTCGTATTCAACCGGGCCCGACGCCTCGACGCCCCGCCGGAAACTCGCGCGCAAGCACGCTGACATCTCCGCGGGAATGACGGGCACAAGCTCGCGCGGCGTTCGGCCCTTGATCTCGGCCGCGCTAATCCCGGTCAGCCGCTCGTAAGCCGGGTTCACCTCGACAAAGCGAAAATCGCCATCGGGCAAAACGTCGACGAGGAAAACGCCAAGGTCGACGCTGGCCAAAATGCTTTGCAGCACCGCGCGGTTTTCCTCGTGCGCCTGCTCCGCGCGAATCCGATCGGTGACGTCGGCAATAAACCCGTGCCATAAGTACGTGCCATCGCTCTGCTTTTCCGGCAACGCGTTGCCCCAGAGCCAGCGTCCTTCGTCCCTCGCGCCGTAGGAGCGAAACTCACATTGCCACCGCCGTAGCGTCTGCGCCGACGCGGCGACCGAATCCTTCACACGCATGCG
The DNA here is from genome assembly GCA_966252355.1 of uncultured Opitutus sp. Lineage (GTDB taxonomy): Bacteria > Verrucomicrobiota > Verrucomicrobiia > Opitutales > Opitutaceae > ER46. The sequence goes on from CBINOT010000028.1 coordinate 5,157, forward strand.
GTCGTCCGGATGAATCCGCTCCCAAATCGGATTCGCGTTTCCGACCACGGCCGTCGCCTCCAGGCCAAAGATATCCCGAATGCCCTCACTGGCATAAGGCAGGCAATTCCGACCGTCGGGGTACTGCTTGAACTGGAAAACCATGCCCGGAACTTGCGAGGCGATCTTCACCAACCGCGTATCGAATTCTTGGCGATGCTGCTCGACCGCGCGGACCTCGCTTGTATCCGTCACGATCGCAAGATATCCGCCGGTGGCGGCTTCTCCCTCACGCAGAGCGGAGATCGCGAATCGCGCGGGAAAACTCGTGCCGTCAGCTCTCCGGCAGGTCCATTCTCGATTCCCATCCGAGTCGTTCGCGGGACGGGTTCCAACGAGCGCATCGAGTTCCGAGTTGCATGGCCGCTGCGATTGCGCTCCGGGCGCGGCGCACCGCTGCGCCAATTCCGCGGGATCGACCAGCGCGACGACCGACAGCTTGCCCACGACGTCGGACGCGGCGTGGCCGAACAAGCGCTCCGCGCCGCGGCTGAACGTTTCGATCGTTCCATCCGCCCCCGTCGAAATGATCGCATGCGTGGCGTGGTCGACGAGACTATCGTGGACGAGGCCCACGCGCCGCAGGCGCCATCCGCCAGCACCCGCGGCATAGGTGAGCGCCATGACGAAAACGACCGCAAGCGCTACGGCCAAAACGCGGGGGTCGAATGCCGTGTCTGGCGCACGCGCAAACCAGGCCCCAATAACCGCTGCGACGCTTCCTGCGGCGACAATTGTCCCGCAGCGAGCAAGAAAGAAGGAACGGACGCGACGAGGGGGCATTACGGCGGCTGCGCACCCGCGCAGAATCGGCCATTAATTCATCGCCACAAATCGTCTCGAATAAAGAGCAAACGCAGCCGATTGGCCGCGTAAGTAGAGAAACCTGCCTTCAAGGCCTGCCGAGATGCCTCAGGGGTGGTCTTCGAACGACAAATCATCGTTCGCGCCGCGCGTGGACACGATGTCCGAATGGCCATTGGCACCGGCGTGTCCGTTCGATTCGTGGTGCGAGCGGTGCAGCCCGGGAACGTGGGGCACCCGAGGATTCGTGCGCGACGACAGTCGCGTGGAAGTGACAACTCGGCCCGATCCGCCGGAACGGTTGGCCGCGGGGGTCGGCGCATGCTGATGCACTTGGGCCTGCGCGCCGCGGACCATCTGCATGAGGGCTTCGACGGCCAGCCGCACCTGGCCCGCCTGAGCTTTGAGCTCCTCGGAGGCGGCGGCGGATTGTTGCGCCAGCGCGGCGTTGTCCTGCGTAATCTTGTCCATGCTGGCGACAGCGCTGTTCAACTGACCAATGCCTTCGCTCTGCTCGTGCGACGATTGCGCGATTTCGGCGATGCGCTCATCGAGCTGGCGAGTCTTTTCGACGATCGCCGAAAGGTTGACGGCCATCTTCTCGCTGATGCGAACGCCCTGCTCGCTCTTCTCCGTCGAAGCGGAAATCTTTTCGGCGGTTTCGCGCGCCGCCTGCGCGGAACGCTGCGCCAAATTGCGGACTTCGTCGGCCACGACGGCAAACCCGAGGCCGGCTTCGCCGGCACGCGCGGCTTCGACCGCCGCGTTCAAAGCCAGAATATTCGTTTGGAACGCGATCTCGTCGATCGTCTTGATGATTTTCGAAATCTCCACGCTCGATCCCTTGATCGCGTTCATCGCCGCTTTCATCTGCTCCATCTCGGCGGCGCCCGCATCCGCCGTTTGGCGCGCCTGATTGGCCAAAGCTTTGGCGTTCTGCGCGTTTTCCGAATTCCGCTGCGTCATGCTGGCCATCTCGTGCAGCGATGAACTCGTCTCTTCGAGGGACGACGCTTGCTGGGTCGCACCGCTCGCCATCGCCTGGCTGGCTTGGGCGACTTGGGCCGCCGAAGCGTTCGCCTTGTCGGATTCCATCGTGAGGCGAGATGCGACCTCGGTAATCCGGAAAGTGACGCTGCGAATCATGATCCAAGCGAGGGCGGCGCCGAGCACGATGCCGCCGAACGTCACAATCGAGACCTTGAGCTCGTTCTTCCGCTGCTCTTCGCGCGTCGTTTCTTCCAGTTTGTTCTGAAAATCGTGCACCGAGTTGCGCACTTTGGCGACCGTCTGGGTAAATTCCGGGACCACGCGATTGACGCGCTCGGAAAGAATTTTGTCCCGCGCTTGCTTCTGCGTAACGACGTCGTCGATGCCTTTACCGTAGGTCGCCGCCGCCTGCAGCAAGGACGCCAGCAAGGCCTTTTTGGCGTCGTCTTTCAGCGTCGCGTCCAGCTTCTCCATTTCGAGCTGATCCTTTTCCATCCGCTGGATCTGCGTGACGGCGCTCTTCAGCGCTTCGTTCGCCTCCGCCGCTTTGGTCATGTCGGAAGTCAGAAGGAAGGAGTTCGCCAAGCTGGTGCATTCGAAAAACGCCTTCAGGCCGTTCGAAATCTGAAACGCGGCGTTCATGTCGCCCTGCGTCTTCGCCTGGCCGAGCATTTGGGCAAGGCCCTCCGCGACGATTTTCTGTTGCGGAACGATGATCTGGACCTCGATCTCCGCGCGCTTGCGGTGATTGGCGACGAGATCGTTGAAGGCGGTCCAGTACTCGTTCAGCAAGCCGCGGGCTTTGGCGATTTGCTTCGAGCGCTCGTCGTCGGAAATCAGTTTCGCGGCGCGATCGAGATCGGCATCGAGGGCGCGCTTCGCGGTTTCGCACGCGGCCACGCTTTCGGCCGAGCCGGTGGCAAGGAAGTCGTTTACCTGCAGTTTCAGGGCCTGCATGGACGACTCGAGCGTCGCGGCGGCGTAGGTTTCCTGCGCGCTGCCGGCGTATTGTTTCATCGCACCGCCGTAATCGCCGAGGGCGGCATAGGCAATCCAGGCAACGACCAGGAGCAGAGTGAGAGTGAGCGCGAATCCGAAAGTGATCTTCTTGCCGATCGTAAGGTTCTTGAAGGACATAGGACGAGGCCGGTGGGGGCGGAGGGGCTTGGTTGAAAACGGCGTGGCTATTCGGCGTGCGATGGCAACGACGCGAACGATCCACTCCACGACTTATCCGTGGCACGGTCAACGACGTTCCCCGCGGCACTCAAGAGTGCCGGCAGCGCGAAGCCAGAGGCTCCGCGACGTCGCCGATCATCCGAAAAATGACTCATGGAAGGGTTCGCGAGAACTAAGGCCCCGATTCGTCACAACAGAGCGGAACTTGAGGCGAATTACGCAACAGTACCCAGGCGATTCTGCTCAATTTGAAGCCTTGGAAGCCGAAGCTTTAACGACCAACCCCCATGCCCGTCGCTTGCGCCCCCTTTAGGATCGGCGTGTCATTGCCGTTGCCCTCGCCTTTCGACATGCCTAGCGGTTGGGCCGATGCTGCTGGAAGATAAATTACGTCGCATCGCCGGTTGGGCGGGGATTTTCGCCGGCGGACTCGGACTGCTGAGCGCGTTGGCGCGCTGGAACGTTGTGCCCATCGCGGGACGCTTGAGCGCGAAGGCCCCGTTGATGCACGCGGATACCGCCCTCGGTCTCTTTTTTGCCGGCATATCGCTTTGGCTGCAGGTTCGAGGACGAGTTAAATCTGCCGGCCTCGCGTGTGCCGCGGCCGCACTCGCGATCGGCACGATCATTGTTCTGGACGCCGTGTTCGACTTCAACCTGATGGCTCAGCTGTGGGGCCGGCCGACGGGAACTTCCGCCCACGCCGGCACCTTGTTGATCGCAGCTGCCATTGCCTTGCTCTGCCTTACACAACAGCGCGCGCGGCACATCTGGCCTGTTTCCGCTTGGCTGGCGAATCTGGTGATCGCGGCGGCGGCGGCGGGATTGCTCGCCGTTTCGGTTCCAGATTCGTCCGAGCTCGATCGACCGGTTCGCATCACCAGCCAGTACTCGATCGGGCTCTTCGTGCTCGCACTCGGCATCTTGCTGGCCCGACCCGATGACAAACACGTGCGGATTCTTTTTGCGCGGAATGCGGCGGGCGTGCTCGCGCGCCGGCTGTTCTTCGCGGTCGCCGTATTGCCGGTGATGTTTGGCGGCGCCTTCATTTGGCTCGTCACCGCGCAACAAGTCGAACCGGCGCAAGGCGTCTTGCTATTTGTGGCGGCGACGATCCTTTCCGGTTTCCTCGTGGCTTTGTTTTCGGTCGAGACGGCGGCCGGGATGAGCGAAGGACGCGAGGAAGCCGAGCAAGCAAGGCTGCTTTTGACCGCGCGCTTGCAGGAACAAGCCGCGCAGCTCCAGGAAATCGTCGGCCAACGCACGCGCGAGCTCCGCGAAGCCAATGCCAGTTTGCGTGCCACCGCCGAGTCGAATGCCCTGCTCGCGCTCGTCGCGCAGAATACGACAAACGGCGTCGTGATCGCCGACGCGGACGGCCGCATCGAATGGGTCAACGCGGCCTTCACGCGCATCACCGGTTACGACCTCGCCGAGATCAAGGGCCGCAAGCCCGGCCATTTATTGCAAGGTCCCGAGACCGACTCCGCCACGATCGAAAAGCTGCGACTCGCGGAGCAACGCGGCGAAGGATGCCACGTCGAGATTCTCAATTACACGAAACAGGGGCGCCCCTTCTGGCAGGCATTGGAAATCCAACCGGTCCGCGAACGCTCAGGGCGACTCGTCAATTTCGTCGCCAACCTCACCGACATCACGACCGAACGCGCCGACAAGATTCGCCTCGAGCACTTGAGCCAGCGCCTGAAACTCGCCACGCGTGCCGCCGCGCTCGGCGTCTGGGAATGGGACGCCATCGATCAACGCGCGATCTGGGACGCGCGGATGATGGAGATTTACGGCGTCACGGCCGCGCAATTCACCGGCACGCTCACCGACTGGGCAAAGCGCCTGCATGCGGAGGATCGCGCCCGCGCGCAGCAAGCACTGCAATCGGTGCTCGATGGCGGAAACGGCTATCAGCAAGAATATCGCATCGTCCGCGAGTCGGACGGCGCCACGCGTCAAATCTCCTCCAGCGCACTGGCGCAGCGCGACAATCAAGGCCGATTGCTTCGCATCATCGGCACCGAGCGCGACGTCACCTCCGAACGCGAGACCACCCAAGAGCTGCAGAATCTCAATGAGCGGCTTCAGCTGGCGCTACGGTCGTCGAATTACGGCGTGTGGGAATACGACCTCGTGAATCGGCGGCGCCACTGGGACGACCGCGTGCTCGAGATTTACGGACTGCGTCCGGGTGAATTCGATGGGTCGGAAGCGGCTTGGCGAAAGACGTTTCATCCGGAGGACGCCGAAGCCGTCCCCGCGCTCGTGCAACGCGTCATCCAAAGCGACACCGCGGATTACGATCTGCAGTTCAGAATCGTGCGGCCCGACGGGGCGGTCCGGCACATCGAAGCGCACGGCCACGTGCAACGCGACGAGAAGGGCCGCGCGGTCCGGCTCGTGGGGCTCAGCCGCGATATCACGGAGAGCAAGCAGCTCGAACAAGCGCTCGAGCTGGCGGAACAACGCTGGCAATTGGCCATCGAGGGCACCAACGATTCCGTGTGGGACTGGGACGTCACGACGGGGCACGTGTATCACGACGAACGCTGGAGCCGCATTCTCGGCTATGAGCCGGGGGAACTCGATTACTCGATCGAAGGCTGGAAAGCGCTCGCCCACCCCGACGATCTCGCAGCCAACGAAGCGGCAATCCAGGAACACTTCGCCCAACGCACGTCGTTCTATTGTCACGAGCTCCGGATGCGCGCCAAAGACGGCTCTTGGCGCTGGATTCTCGACCGCGGCAAGGTCGTGCGCCGCATGCATGACGGCCGACCGCTGCGCATGGTCGGCGCGCATTCCGACGTCACCGAGCGCCGCGAGCTCGAAGAGCGTCTGCGCAAGACCGAGCAGATCGCTCAGGAAGTCAGCCGCATCGCGCAGATCGGCGGCTGGGAAATCAACCTCGTGACCTCCCGCGTGACCTGGAACGAAGGCACGCGCCGCATCCATGAGGTCGACGACGCGTTTCAACCCACGCTCGAGGGCATGTGGCAGTTCTTCCCCCCCGAATCGTTGCCGACGGTTCAAGGCGCATTGCGCGACGCCACCCCGAGCCAGCCTTCGTTCGATGTCGAAGTCCCCATGCTAACCGCGCGCGGCCGCCGCATCTGGGTCCGCATGCTCGGTCACGGCGAGTTCGCCCAAGGTCGCGCGATGAGCGTGCGCGGCGCGATTCAGGACATCACGGCACGGCACGAGAGCGAAGAGGCGCGCCGCGAGCTCGAGGCGCAGTTGTTCCAGGCGCAAAAAATGGAAACGCTCGGCACGCTCGCCGGCGGCATTGCGCACGACTTCAACAATCTTCTCACCGGCATCATCGGGTATCACGAGTTGGCGTCCGATTCGCTCGCGCCCGATCATCCCGCGCGCGAGTGCCTCGCCGAAGCGCGCAACGCGAGTTTGCGGGCCCGCGAGCTCGTCGAGCAAATCCTCACCTTCGGGCGGCAATCGGGCGGCACCGAGCATGGCCCCGTCGATCTCGTCAGCGTCGTCGAAGAAGCGCGGCGCTTCCTGCGTGCGACGCTGCCCGCGAACATCAACATCGACGTCGATTGCGCGCCGCATTGTGGACCTGTCTTGGGCGATGCGACGCAAATCCATCAGGTCATTCTCAACCTCGGCTCGAACGCGGCGCACGCGATGCGGCAACAGGGCGGCACGTTGTACATCGGGCTCGAACCGGCGGAGGTCAGCCCCGATCTCGCGCTGACGCTCGGCGGCCCGGCCGCGAGCAGTTATGTCCGGCTGTCGGTGAGCGACACGGGGCATGGGATGGATGAGTCCACGCGACGCCGCATCTTCGACCCGTTCTTCACGACAAAAAACACGCGTGAAGGCACGGGCCTCGGTCTTGCCGTCGTACACGGCATCGTCCGCTCGCACCGCGGCGCGATCGACGTCGAGAGCACTCCGGGGCGCGGCTCGACGTTTCACGTGTACCTGCCGACGGTCGCGGGCGAAAACGCCGCGGAGGCGCAACAAGGCGACAGCGCGCCGCGCGGCGAAGGGCAGTTTGTATGCGTGGTCGACGACGAGGAAGTCGTCGGCAGTTGCACGAAGCTCGTGCTCGAAAGCCAGGGTTACCGCTCGCTGATCTTTTCGTCGGCGGAGCAATGCCTCTCGCACATCCAGTCCAACCCGGCGCTTTGCTCGGTGCTGGTGACCGATCAGACCATGCCGTGCATGCAGGGCACGGAGCTGGCGGCCGCGTTGCGCCGGCTCAAACCCGATTTACCGGTCGTAATCATGTCGGGCTACTTCTCTAAAATCTCCCCGCAAGCGCTCGACGAGCTCGGCCAGGTCGAGCTCCTGGCGAAGCCGTTCACGACCGACGAATTGGCCCACGCGGTGCACCGCGCGTTGAATCCCAGCGCTCCGGTCGTGTAGCGATCGGGCGTTCGCGCGAACTTCGGACGAAAAGCTTACGCTTTCCGCTACGACTATGACGCTGACGATTCAGCCGTTGCGCACGCCATCCGGTGGAGCCCGACGTCCCATCGGGCTGGTTTGAAAAGGCCCCCAGAAGCCCGATGAGGACATCGGGCCCACCTTCGCATCATGTTTCGGCTAAGGCTGCGGGACCACCTGCGCTTCGCCGACGCGGACCTCGTACTCGAACACCGTCGCGAGCAGGAACCGCTCGATTTCCTGAAAGGCGGCCGCGCGCGCTATCTTGGCATAGGGCTGTTTCAGGTCGAACGTCGCCTCCTGCGTCTCGGCTGGCACGCCGTTCTTTTTCACTTCTGCGGCCAGCTCGAAAACGAACGTGTCGTCGAGCCGGCGTCGCTCGCCCCCATGATATTCGAACGCCAGAAACGGCTTCACGATGCCCGACGGTCCGCCGCGCTTCCCCGCGGTCGCCGGCCAGCTATCCGCCTGGGCCCATCGTTCGTAGCCGACGCCCGGCAACATCGCCACGGCACCGCGAAACCGTTCCGGCATGATTTGGAGCGCGCGAAGTGCCAGATACGCCGCGTTGCCTTCGCCGTACAAGACGACGCGTTTCTTGCTGACCGGATGCAGCCCGCCTAGGCCATCGATCAGCCGGGCGACTTCGTCCACCAGCCATTTCTCGCGATCGCGCGCCAGCTGACGAGGTCCCGTCACTCGGATGAGGCTATCGAACTGAACTGACGCGAAGCCCATTTCGGCGAAGGCCAGCGCATCGCGCGAAAACGAATGGTTCATGCGTTGATTCACTTTGGCCGGCATGAAGACGATGACGGGAACCGGAACGACGCGCGGCCGCCGCGGCATGACGAGTTCGCCGGTCACTCGTTCGCCATCGGCGACCACGAACTCGAATTCCGTCGAGGGATGAGCATGATTTGCGTCCAGCTGCGGCTGTCGCCGCACCATTTCCAACGCCACCCGGCGCTGGCGATCGTAGATGAAAAACGCCCCAGCATCGGCGAAGCCTTCGACGCGTACCAGAAAGCGCCGTCCCGCGTCGTCGTTTTGCAGCAGCGTGATACGGCGGTTCGGCAGCACGTCGGCGAGTTCCGCGGCGACGTCCTTCCACGCGCCATGCGAGGCCTTCTGCTCCAATTGCCACTGACGCGTCTCTTGCTTCGCCGTCGCTTCCTCGATGGAGGTGAATTTGCCGGTGATGGTGTCCAGCCGGAGGTACTCATCCTCGGGCACGTTCTTGCTTTCAACGCCCGGGGGTTTCGGTCGCTTGGTCCGCACGACGAGCGTCGCGGGGACTTTGCCGACACCGGCAACCAGGAAGCCGTTCAATGTCGCGATAGTACGCGCGGTCGCGAGCACCCGCGCATTCTTGCCTTCGACATCGAACGCAACCAGCGCCGGACCATTGCCCCAATTCGTCAGCGCCACGACCCGAGTCGGCGAAATCATCTGCATCCAAACGATGCGTGGCGGCGCGTCCTCGATCATCTCCGGCGGACGAACATGGAATTTCAGTTCGGCGCGTGTGTCGTTGTTAACGATCACGCGGGCGAGCGCCTTGTCGGGCGCATCCACCGCCACGACCACGATTCCGAGCTGACCCGCCTCGTACATCGCATAGGCGAGATATTTTCCGTCTGGAGACAACGTCGCCGCTTCGGTCCGCAGGGGCGCAAAGATGGGCTCGAAGCGTTGCTTACCGCCCCAGTTTCCGGCGCGTTGCAGCACGTCGGGCACCGACCGCTGCACGGCGGCCATCGACGGAACGTTTTCCTGAGAGCGCTTCGCCCGTGCTTCCGCCGCGTGTCCGGACGAATCGTCCGCGTGCGCGCTTCGGGGGCACGCCATCGCAATCGCTAGAACGAGCGGAAGGATCGTCCTCACCGTTAAACGAGTGATCGGTTGGCTTGACGGTCGCAAGCGCGAGGTCGCGCGAGTCGCGTCGCGGCGGGTACGGAGACCCCCGCCCTACATCCCAATAGCGAGCGGGACGATCGCCGCGACCCACAAAAAAGCCGCCGGATTTCTCCGGCGGCTGAATTCTTTGGTCGGAAGACGCCGAACGGAATCGGCGCCCTACCCGTGCGAGCGTCACTCCTTCTTGGAAGCCTCGTCGAGGATGTCGCCGAGGTTCATCATGTCGTTGCTCGCGCTGCGATTCAGCGCCTCGTAAGCCGAGGTCTCGGCGGCCAGCTGCTCCGAGGAGTAGTTGGCGGCCTTGATCGACAAGCCGAGACGGCGCTCTTCGCGATCGATCTTGATCACGCGCGCGGTCACTTCCTGACCGGGCTTGAGCACGTCCTTCACCTTGTCGATGCGGTCTTCGCTGATCTGCGAGATGTGCACGAGGCCGTCGATGCCGTCCTTCAGCTCCACGAAGGCGCCGAACGAGGTGATCTTGGTGACCGTGCCCTTCACGACGTCGCCGATCTTGAAGAACGAGTCGATGTCGCTCCACGGATCGGTGGCGAGCTGCTTCATGCCAAGGCTGATGCGCTGCTGCTGCGGATCGACGTCGAGAACGATCGCGTCCACTTCGTCGCCCTTCTTCAGCATTTCCGACGGATGGTTCACCTTGCGGGTCCAGCTCATGTCGGAAACGTGCACCATGCCGTCGATGCCCTCTTCGAGTTCGATGAACGCGCCGTAGGTTGTCATGTTGCGGACCTTGCCGCGAACACGCGCGCCGATCGGGTAATTGTGGCGGACCATGTCCCACGGATTCGGCTCCAGCTGACGCAGGCCGAGCGAAATCTTCTGCTCTTCCTTCTGGATGCCGAGGACCACCGCATCGAGCTCCTGGCCGACCTTGAGCAGTTCGGAGGGCTTGGTGATGCGCTTCGTCCAGGACATCTCGGTGATGTGCACGAGGCCTTCGACGCCGGGTTCGATTTCCACGAACGCGCCGTACGGAACGAGGTTGACGACCTTGCCGTGGACCTTGGCGCCCACCGGGTACTTGCGGTCGATCTCGTCCCACGGATTCTTCGTGGTCTGCTTGAGGCCGAGGGAAACGCGCTCTTTCTCGCGGTTCACTTCGATGATCATGACCTGGACCTCTTCGCCCTGCTTCAACATTTCGCTCGGGTGCGAGATGCGGCCCCAGCTCATGTCGGTGATGTGCAGCAGGCCGTCCATGCCATCGAGATCGATGAACGCACCGAAATCGGTGATGTTCTTGACCATGCCCTTGCGGACCTGGCCGGGCTGGATCGAGTCGAGGAGATTGCGGCGCTTTTCCGAGCGCTGTTGCTCGATGAGCTCGCGGCGCGAGAGAACGATGTTCTTCCGCTCGAGATTGATTTTGAGGACCTTGAAGTCGTACGTCTGGCCGACGTACTGATCGAGATTCTTCGGGGGCTGGATGTCGATGTGCGACGCCGGCATGAACGCGTCGACGCCGATCGAGATGATGAGGCCGCCCTTGACCTTGGCTTTCACGCGGCCCGTGGCCACGGAGCCTTCCGGAAACTTCGTGAGAATGTTATCCCAGTTCTTCTTTTGCTCGGCTTTGTCGAAGGAGAGAACGGGCGCGCCGCTCTTGTCTTCGAGCTTCTCGACCATCACTTCGATGGAGGAGCCGATTTGCAGTTCGCCAATGTCGATGAACTCGTTGGCGGGGATGACACCTTCCGATTTGCCGCCGATATCGACGACGACTTCGTTCTGGCGGATTTCGGTGATGACGCCCGGGACAATCGCGCCTTCCTTCAGTTTGTCGAAGGACGATTGAGCGAGCAGCTCTTGCATTACTGAACTCATATAACGGAATACGTCGGCCGCGCGCTTGCTCCAGGAACGCCCATCCGACGGGTCGACCGCGCCGTTAAGCGCGACCGGATTGGTTGATGGTTGAACTAACGTTGGGAGGTCGGCGGGAGCATCGCGGCGGTACGCCAACCTGACCGACTAACAGCCGCGAACGGTCAGCGTCTCGGGGCAGCCAAACCGCCGCAAGCCCCAATTTGGGAATTGCGGAAGGCGGATTTCCGATTGCCGACTCAGTCAAATACACCCACGGCGCGCCGTAAAATCCCGTTTAGCAATAGATTCGGTCTTAGCACCAACGAGTTTGCCGGACATGCGCGCCACGAATGAGCTCGCTCGATCCGTATCCGCAGTCGCATTCCCCACTCCGCAATTCATCACTTCGCCACGGGCGCAGCTGTCGGCCGCGCGGCGAGCGACTCCTGCACCTTGCGGAAAAATACTTCATACAAGGGCGTGTCCTGCATCGTCGTCTCGGTCGCCATTCCCATTCGGCTGCTCGAGTCGGATTCAAGGATCTCGGTAAACCGCACGCTCACTTCCGTGCTATCGCCGTCGAGAGAAGCCCTGAGCTTCACCTTGATGCCGACTTGGCGCGCCGATCGTGCGGCCTCGCCGGCATCGACCGCGCTCATGCCGTCGAACTCGCCCTGCGCCGAACCGCCGCGCGTCTGCCGGTAACCCATATTCGTAGCGGCCAGCTTCACGGCGTCGAACACCGCCCGCGGCGAGCCATTGAACGTCCGGCTGCGCGCTTCATTTCGTTTCGCGAACTTCTCGCGCACGCTTCCCGCGGCGCTGTCGAGCGCTTCACACCCGGTAAAGGCAACGCAGCACCCGGCGAGCAACATAACGACGAGACGAGACTTCATGCCGTCTGCCATGGCGGTCGGCTGCTCACGCTGCAAGCTGTAACACCGCGGCGCGCGGCAGTTCGGCCCACCTAGCACGGCCGAACAAACGTCCGATGCGACGCTAGCCCCGCCGACCTCGTCGCACCCGAAGCCGGCGCTGCCTCAACTGCCCCGTGACGAAAGTCCTGCGCGCAAAATGCAAGCAACCACTTGCACGACTGCGCAGCTCATGCAAGTGTCCGCTTGCATGAATGCTTCCTCTCCTCGCCTGTCCCCGGCCGCCGACACGCGCCAGCGGTTGTTGGATGCCGCCGCCGACGTTTTTGCGCGCCACGGGCTGGCCGGCGCCACGACCCGAGCGATTGCGGACGCGGCCGGCGTGAACGAGGTGACGCTGTTCCGGCATTTTCAAACGAAAGACCGGCTGCTGGCCGCCGTGATTGGCGAAAATTTTGGCGAAGACGCCGCCGCCGCCATCGAGGCTCCACTCCCCACCACCACCGACGACGTGCGCGGCGATCTCCTCGCACACGCGCGTCATTTCGACTCGTTGTTGAAACAAAACATGCCGCTCGTGCGCACGATGATTGGCGAAATCCATCACCGGCATCGCGGACACGAGAAGCAGGTTTTCGCCGGCATCTTCGGGCCGGTCAAAGCCGCCATCCTAGACCGTATCGCGCTCGGACAAAAATCAGGTGTGCTCCGCCGAGACCTGCCCTCCGAGCTTCTCGCCGATCTGTTCGGTGCCATGATTTTTACCGGCGTACTTCGCCGCACCGCCCCGCACCTTCACCTCAACTATTCCGCGAGCGACTACCTCGAAGCCGCGGTCGATCTCGTGCTCGGCGGTCCGACCGCCGGCGCACGCCGGCCATGAGTAAGTCGCATCACGGTTTATACGGTTCGGACGTAACGCTGCTTTCTCCGACGGCGGCCGCGTTCGCGCGCCGCGGGACACTGAAGTGGGTGATCGCCATCACGGCAGCGCTCGGCGCAATCCTCGAGATTATCGATACGAGCATCGTGAATGTCGCGATGCCGGAGATCCAAGGCAACCTTGGCGCCACGTTGTCCGAGGCCGGCTGGGTTTCCACGGGATACGCCTGTGCGAATGTCGTCATGATTCCGCTCGCGGCCTGGCTGAGCGACCGTTTTGGCCGCCGCCGGTATCTGCTCTTCTCGCTCGTCGGCTTCACGCTGTCGTCGGTCCTTTGCGGCCTGGCCTCCAACCTTGGGATGCTGGTCCTGGCGCGCGTGCTGCAGGGCCTTTGCGGCGGCGGCTTGCTCGCCAAAGCCCAATCGATCCTCTTCGAAACGTTTCCGCGCGAAGAGCAGCCGGCCGCGCAGGCGATCTTCGGCGTTGGCGTGATTGCGGGTCCCGCCCTGGGACCGGTGCTTGGCGGATACCTTACCGACACGCTCGGATGGCGCTGGATCTTCTTCATCAATCTTCCCGTCGGTCTCATCGCGGTCGCGATGACGCTCATCTTCTTGCCTCGCGACACGGAGGACGATCTCACGCGAAAAGGAGTCGACTGGACGGGCATCGGTTTGCTCGCCCTCGGTCTCGGTTGCTTTCAAACCATGTTGGAAGAGGGTCAACAGGACGACTGGTTCGCGTCGCGCTTCATTGTGACCATGGCGGTCGGCGCGGTGGTCGGCATCGCGCTCTTTGCCTGGCGCGAGCTCACGACCGATCATCCTGCGGTGGATCTCCGCGTCCTGCGTCATCGCACCTTGGTCGCGGGCAGTATCTATTCTCTCGTGCTCGGCATGGGATTGTACGGCGTGATGTTTGCGGTGCCGGTATTTCTTCAAACGTATCTCGGCTTCACTGCCCTGCAGAGCGGCTTGGCCTTGTTTCCGGGCGCCATCGCCTCGGCGGTGATGATGATCGTCATGGGTCGCATTGCCGGCCGCTTCGACGCGCGAATTCTGATTTGTTGCGGTGCCGTCGGCATGGCGATCACCGCGATGCTGTTGTCCACGATGAGCCCGAGTTCCGGCACGCAATCGATCTTCTGGCCGCTCGTCCTTCGCGGCTTCGCCACCGTCATGATGTTCCTCCCGCTGAGCCTCGCCACCATCGGTCCCCTGCCGAAGCGGGACATGGCCGCCGGTTCGGGTTTCTACAATCTGACGAGACAGATGGGCAGCAGCATAGGCATCGCCGTAATCACGACGCTGCTCGCCAAACGCGAAGCGATCCACCGCGCCGCGCTGGTGGAACATGTGACGGCCTTCTCTCACCAAACCGCGGACCGTATCCGTCTGCTGACGGGCGCTTTCGTGCAACGCGGCGCCAACGCTGCAACCGCGCATCATCGCGCGCTGGGCGTGATCGATCGGATCGTGAACGGCCAAGCGCTGCTGCTGTCGTTTGCCGACGTGTTTCGGTACACCGCCCTCGCCTTTCTTCTCACGCTGCCGCTGCTCCTGTTTCTGGGCCGCGGAGGCGACAAATCTGCGGCCGTTGCCGCGCATTAATTCACTGCCATGAGTACTTCTGCCGAATCCCTTCCCGTCCACCCCGTCCCAACGCGCGCCGACCGACGCGCCGATGCAAAACGTGCCTCTAGCACGCGCGCCCATTCTGGCCTACGCAAACTGGTGTTCGCGGGTGTCGCGCTCGCCGTCCTTGGCTGGGGCGGCTCGTTTGCGCTGCACGCTTACCGGTTTGAGTCGACGGAAGACGCCTTCGTCGCGGGCCGCCTGCATACGGTAAGCCCGCGCGTCGACGGCCAAGTGAGCGAGGTGCTCGTCCAGGACAATCAATGGGTCCATGCCGGAGACGTGCTGCTCCGGCTCGACCCGCTGCCATTTCAACTCGCGGTCGAGAAAGCGAAAGCCGCCGTTGCCCAAGCCGTCGCGCACGAGCACCAAGTCTCCGCGGCGGCGACGCAAGCCGATGCCACCCTCGCCGAGGCACGCGCTCGCGTGCAGCAGGCCGAAGCGCAGACCACGCAGACGAAGGCGCAAGCGGCGTTGAGCACGGTCACGCTCACCCGCAACGAGCAGCTGTTTCGCCAAAATAGCGCCGCCCAAGCCGAGCTCGACCAGGCGCGCAGCGCGGCGCAAGCCGCCGCAGCCACGCAGCGCGCGGCTGAGGCCAGCCTCGTCGCCGCGCAAGCCGGCGTGCGATCCGCGGAGGCAGCGGCCAATGCGACGCGCGCGGAAACCGAAGCCGCGCATGCGGCGGTCATCGCCGCGACCGCCGCGCAGCACGACGCCGAGCGCGAATTGAGTTACGCTGCGCTGACGGCAACGGTCGACGGACGCGTGGGCAATCGCCATGTCGAGAGTGGCGATCGGATCCAAGCCGGCCAGGCGCTCTTCGCCCTCGCCGAAAACGACGTGTGGGTCGTCGCAAATTTCAAAGAGACCCAGCTCGCGCACATGCGCATCGGCCAAGATGTGGAGCTCGAAGTCGACGCCCTTCCCGGCGAAACGCTTCGCGGAAAAATCGAAAGCTTCTCACCCGCGAGCGGGGCGCAATTCGCGCTGCTGCCGCCGGACAACGCCACCGGGAATTTCAACAAAGTCGTGCAGCGCGTGCCCGTGAAGATCACCTTCGATGAGGCCAGCCGGCAGAAACTCGGCGATCGGCTGCGACTCGGATTGTCGGTCGTAGTCAACGTGCGCGTGCGCTAGGCACGCGGAGCCGAGCGTGCCTATTTCGCGGCGGGAAGCATTCTGGCGAGCCCCTTTTTCGCCGCCGTCGCGCCGAGCGCGCGAAGCGGTTGAAAGCGTTTTCTCGCCAGTTCGTTGTAGGAAACGAAGAAGTGTTCGATCTGCTCGACCACGGCGCGATCGACGCGGCGCAGGTCGGTGACGCCGCGATACAGGACCGAACGGTCGGCGACGGCGATAAAGCGGTCGTTGCGCATCGTCTTTCCCTTCTCCGTTTGGTTGGCCTCGATCACTCCGATGATTCGCGTCTCCACCACGCACCCGGGAAACACCGGTTCGTCCATCATCACGAGAACATCCAGCGGATCGCCGTCCTGGCCCCTCGTTTGTGGAATGAAGCCAAAGTCGAAGGGAAAAACGTGGCCTTCAGGCAGCACCTTTTTGAGCACGAACATCTTCTCTTCCGGTTCGTAGCTGTATTTATTGCGACTGCCGCGTGACGTCTCGATGACGACGCGAAACGTGTTTTTTCCCTCACCGCGCGGCGAAATTCGGTCGAGCTGCATCGCGCGATAGACCGATGCAGGCAGAAGAGGCTCCGGCGGTAGAAGCCAAACACGATTGGCGGTCGGGACGACCGCCGCTACCCACGGCCCGCCCGGAGGTCGGGGCCTACCTTGAGCGCGGGCCTGGCGGCCGTAGGCTCGGCGGAGGCAGGCTGCTGCTGTGAAAGACAATGCAGCGTGCCCAAGCCCCAGATCAGATAATAGCAGTCGACCGGCACGATCTTTCGGCCGGGGAAACAGTCACCTATGATCTCGCACGCTTCGGCGTCGCGCTTGCGCTGCCGGAAGGTCGGCACGAGCACCGCTCCGTTCAGGATCAGAAAATTCGCATAGCTCGCCGGCACGCGTTGGCCTTGAAACGCGACCGGACGCGGCATCGGCAGCTGCACGAGCTTGAAGCGCTTTCCGGCCGGCGTGCGAAAGCTGCGCAGCCGCTCCAGGTTCTCCGCCAACGCGCGATAATTCGCGTCGCGTGCATCGGACTCCACGCACGTAACGATGCCGTCTGCTTTGAAAAACCGGCTCATGTCGTCGATGTGCCCATCGGTGTCGTCGCCAACCAAGCCCTCGCCTAGCCACAGCACGTGTTTGATGCCGAGATAGGAGCGTAGATTCGCCTCGATGTCCGTCCGACGGAGCTCCGGGTTCCGATTCGGGTTCAGCAAACATTGCTCGCTCGTCAGCAATAGGCCCTCGCCGTTCACGTCGATGGAACCGCCCTCCAGCACCATCTCGCCCGCGAACCGGCGCACACCCAATTCCCGCGCGATTCGCCGCGGCACGGCGTTATCGTTGCGATACGCGAGATACTTTCCGCCCCACGCATTGAACGGCCAGTCGGTGATCGCCACTTCGCCCGTCCGATCGTTTTTCACGAAAATCGGACCATGATCGCGGCACCATGCGTCGTCGGTCGGATGATCGAAAAACGTCACTCGCGACATGTCCGCCCGTGCCTCGACGCAGTAACGCCGCGCGGTGCGCTGCAGCGACGTTGACGCATTGATGCGGACGTCTTGGAAACGGCTGATCGCGGCGACGAATTTGGCGTAGGCCGCCGGCACGGGTTGAAACTGTCCCGGCCATGTCGCACGACGATGCGGCCAGGAAAGCCAGATCGCCTCTTGCGGCTCCCACTCCGCCGGCATGCGGAATCCCAGGGCAGCTGGCGTTTTCGATTTTGGTTTTTTGACTTCGGATTTGGACACGAGCGATCGGAAGTAAAAGCCTGACGGGCGCCCGATTACAAGATTTGGCACCGGGCGCTTCCGGCCTACGCGAGCGACCTACCGTTCAGCGGAAATCGAAAATCGCGAATCCAAAATCCAAATTCGTATCGGTCGGATTTATCTGGCGTGGCACGGGCGTCTCGCCCGTGTGCATGTCGCATGGACGTCTTGCCCATGCGGACGGCACGATGCACGTCCATGGGCGGGACGCCCATTGCTACTTCGCATCAATCGTCGAAGCGTTTGGTGAGGCTCCCGTAAGCGTCGATCCGGCGATCGCGGAAGAACGGCCAGTACCGCCGCGTCGCGTCGACTTCGCCGAGATTCACGGGGACAACCATCACTTCCTCGTCCGCCACGCTTGCCTTGGCCAAAAGCTGGCCGCTCGCGCCCGCCACGAAACTCTGGCCCCAAAACTCCAGCCCGTCGCCTCCTTCGGGCTGCTCGTGCCCGACGCGGTTGATCGAAGCCACGTAGCAACCGTTCGCCACGGCGTGGCTGCGTTGGATCGTTTCCCAGGCTCCATGCTGATTCGCGCCGTACTTCTTCTTTTCGCGCGGATGCCAGCCGATGGCCGTCGGATAAAAAAGGATCTCCGCCCCCTGCATCGCGGTCAGGCGTGCGGCCTCGGGATACCACTGATCCCAACAAACGAGCACCCCGATTTTCGCGTACTTCGTCTGCCATGCGCGAAAGCCGGTGTCGCCCGGGGTAAAGTAGAATTTCTCGTAGTAGAGCGGATCGTCCGGGATGTGCATCTTTCGATACACGCCGAGAAGCTTGCCACCCGCGTCGATGACGACCGCCGTATTGTGGTAGATCCCAGCCGTCCGCTTTTCGAAGATCGATGCGATCACGACCACGTCGTGCTTTTTCGCGAGCGCTTGGAACGCCTTCGTCGTCGGACCGTCGATCGGCTCCGCGAGCTTGAAGTACGTGTGCTTCTCCGCCTGGCAAAAGTACTGCGAACGAAACAGTTCCTGCGTGCAGATGATCTGGGCCCCCTGCTTCGCCGCCCGCTCCGCCAATGACAGGGCCTTCTTCAGGTTGGCCGCCGGATCGGCGGAACAGGCGTGCTGGAGAAGACCGAGGCGAATTTGGGATTCTTGATTTGGGATTTTGGATTTCGGCACGGCTAAAGGCATTTACGGCTATAAAGCGGCGTCATTCACGAGCGCGGGACCACGCCACCGGCCGGCACCGTACGCGCATCTAATCCAAAATCGAGAATCCAAAATCGAAAATACCGAGCGGCCGACTGCGCCGCTCAGTACACCACTTTGTTCAGCGGATACTCCACAATGCCTTCGGCGCCGAGGGCCTTCAGCTGGGGGATGATTTCTCGGACGACGCTCTCGTCGATGATGGTTTCGAGCGCCACCCATTCCTCGTTGCTGAGGGGAGAAATCGTCGGATTGCGCAGCGAAGGCACGGTATTGATGACGGCGTTAAGCGACTTTTTCGGCGCGTTCATCTTCAAACCGACCTTGGACTCCGCCTCGAGCGCCCCACGCAACAAGAGCGCGATCGTCTCGATTTTCTTTCGCTTGGCCGGGTTCGCCCAGCTCTTCTTGTTCGCAATCAGCTTGGTGTTCGTCTCGAGCAGCGTATCCACGATCCGAAGCTTGTTCGCCCGCAGGGAACTCCCGGTCTCGGTGATGTCGACGATGGCATCGACGAGGTCCGGAACTTTCACCTCGGTGGCACCCCAGGAAAACTCCACGTCGACCTTGACGCCCTTGGTTTCGAAGTAGCGCTTGGTCGTGTTCACCAACTCGGTGGCGACACGCTTGCCGGCCAAGTCCGCGGCGTTTTTCACCGACGACGCTTCCGGCACGCAAAGGACCCACCGCGATTTTTGCGTCGAGACCTTGCTGTAAACCAGGTCACAGACGTCGACCACGTCGGAATTGTTTTCCTGGATCCAATCCTGCCCCGTCAGCCCGCAATCGAAAAACCCATGTTCCACATAACGGCTGACCTCTTGCGCGCGGATAAAGCGGCCGTCGAGCTCGGCGTCGTCGATCGACGGACGATAGCTGCGGGAGCTGGTCGTGATCTTCCAGCCCGCCTTGGCGAACAAGTTTTTCGTGGAGTCCTCGAGGCTGCCCTTCGGCAACCCGAGCATCAGGAGCGGTGGTTTTTCGGACACAGCCATGACGCCACACCGCCGCGCAAGCGCGTTCAAGCAATTTGTAGCACCGCGGTTACTGCGCCGTAACGTCGGCTTCCCCGCCGCACCGGCGCATGGCGGCAGTTGACATCGATTGCTACGAACCTCAAACAAGCCTTGCAGCTTGGTATGCCCACCTCTCTCCCCGCCCGCACCGAGGCAAAGCCGCTTATCGTAATCGTCGAAGACGAAGCTGAGCTGGCTTCGTTAATCGCCGTTCATCTCGAGAAGGCCGGAATGAACACGCAGATCTGCAACCGTGCCGTGCACGCGTTGAAGTTCCTGCAGCGCAATTTCGCGAACCTCGTCTTGCTCGACATCAATCTGCCGGACCAATCCGGCTTCTCGCTGCTCGAGGAGCTGAAGGCGGCCGACATCGCGGTGCCCATCATTTTCCTCACGGGCAATGTGGAAGAAACGACCAAGGTGCGGGGGCTCGATCTGGGCGGCGACGATTACATGACGAAGCCGTTCAGCTACGCCGAGCTCGTCGCTCGCATCCGCGCGGTGCTGCGCCGGAGCGAGTCGAAGTCGGACCTGAACGTCACGAAGAACGTCAAGTTGACCGACGAACCCTTCGATTTTTGCGGCGCTCGCATCACGCCGGAGCGTCTCGAAATCGCGTTCCCCGACGGCGCAACGCAGAAACTCGGCCGCAAAGAGCTCGGCATTCTGGCGTACTTGAATTCCCACCCCGGCCAAGTGATTACGCGCAAAGCGCTGATTCACTCCGTTTGGGGTATTCACGCCGACGTGCGCAGCCGCTCGCTCGACCAGTACATCGTCAAGGTGCGCGATCTGTTCGCGGCCCACGGCTTGAATCTGGACGCTTTCCGCACCGTGCACGGCATCGGCTACATCTTCGATCCGCGCGGCGTTTCGATGGAAGGGCGCTGAGCAGCGCAGCGCTGCTCGATTGCGGATTTTAGATTGCGGATTGCGGAATTCCACCGCCACACCGTCCTACGAGTTTTGCTCTGTGTCCTCCGTGTCGGAGCTCTGTGCACTCTGTGGCTAAAATAGCTCAGTCTGTTCGACCTTTTGTGGCCGCACCGCAACCGGCGCTGACGTGATCGACCCACCAGGTGCATAGCGCTTCCTCGCGTCCTGGCCGGTGGTCTTCATTTCGAACTCATCCATCAGACGGAACAGCTCTTCGGGCTGAGGCGTTCGCCACTCGGGCTTCACGGGCGGAAGGCTCAAATTCAACGTCGTGAGTTTTAGATTGAGCCGCAGGCGCTCCGCGCTTGCGGCGACGACTTCGCGGAAACGCTCGGGTTTCAACTCAGCCGCCTTCGCGATCACGCAGTCTACGCTGCCGCCGCACTCCGCGAGCCATTTGGCCGCAGTCTTCGGGCCCACGCCGTCGAGCCCCGGAATATTGTCCGAGGTATCACCGACCAGCGCCAAGTAGTGCGCGATCTGCGACGGCGGCACGCCGAACTTCTCCTGGACACCCGCAGCGTCCATCAAGCGCCACCCAAGCTTCGGGTTGGCCGACGGCGGCGGGAGCATGATCTTGATCTTGTCGTCGACGATCTGCGCAAAGTCTTTGTCGCTGCTTACGATCAACACGTCGTGGCCTTGCTTGGAGAGCGACACGGCTTCGGCGGCGAGCAGGTCATCACTTTCCACGCCGTCGACCTCGATGCCGGCTAGGCCCATCGCACGCGTCAGCGCTTTGATCGGCTCGATCTGCTGCCGCAACGGATCGGGCATCGGTTTGCGCTGTGCCTTGTACTCGGCATGCAGCGCGATGCGTTCCTGCGATTCGCCCAGATCGAAGAAGACGAGCGTCGCATCAGGCTTCTCCTGATCGATCAGCTTCCACAGTGACTTTACCCAGCCGTGCAATGCTCCCGTCGGAAAACCTTTCGACGAAGTGAGCTCGGGCAGCGCGTGGAAGCACCGATACGCAAGATTGAAGCCGTCAACGAGGAGCCATTTGGACATCCCGTCAAAACACGCGAACATCCGCGGTGGTCAAGCTGGTCGAGTCGATGGCGCAGTAGCGGGTCGACCATCGCCGATTGTCGAATCAATGGAATGTGCTTCTTTCTCATTCGCTCATGTTTCGTGCGCAAGTTCGCGGCTGTCGGAGTAGTGTTCGTCGCATTGCGGACCGTTGTCGCTGCGTCGACTTCATTGTGGCAGATTCGCGACAGCGGAACGACGGAAAATCTATTGGGCGCCGCGTATGCCGATACTATCTCGGCCCGAACGCTCGTCGCGGTCGGAGAGCACGGCACAATCCTCACATCGGCTGACGACGGTATCACGTGGACGCCGCGCCTGTCGGGAACACAGGAAACATTGCGGTCTGTCTCGCACCTCGGGGGCGGTCGGTTCCTCGCAGTCGGTTCCGGCGGCACAATACTGTTTTCGTCTGACGGCATGACGTGGACGCGCGAAGTCTCGCCCACGACGTTGCAGCTAAACTCCGTGAGCAACAATCTCGCCGTGGGCGAGGCCGGAGTCGGGCTGCTCATTCGGAATTCGACTGGCCAGTGGACCCAGGTCGCGACGGCGTTTTCCGACAAAACGATGAACCAAATCGCGGTAAATGTGGCCGTGGGCAACGGAGGCGCCGTCTATACCGGGAACCCGAACGATTCGACGCAAGCCACTTGGATAAAAAAAGGACATCGGTACAACCGCGGACATTCACGCCAGGTATTCCTTCAAGCAGGAGATTCTTGTCGGATCGGAGGGTTATGGCGTCTCTAACAGCAACGAAACGTTTCGCGCCGTCACAGTCCGGATCGGCGCCGGATTTGTCGTGGTGACCCTGGGGCAGCGCCACCTCGTCGGAGAATTTTTCGCAGTGGGAACCAACGGCGCCCTCTATCGCCGTGCGGTCAATACATTCAATTTCATGAAGTCTGCGCAATCGGGCTGGGTCGCGGATAACTCGCCTACCCGTCAAACGCTGCATGCTGTTCTTGCAGTCAGCAGTGGCGTCCTAGTATTCGGCGACACAGGCACGATTCTCCTACATCCCCTAACCCCGCCGGTGATCGTGGAACGCCCCGTGACAGGGAATGCCGATGACGGCACACCGTATATTGAAGGTCGGGGGGACGGAGATGGCGCCTGGAGCTACGGTTGGTTTCAGGTTTCCGGCCCGACCTTTCCGGTCGGCACGGATTATCCGAGACAAAGTCTCGTACCGGCTCCGCGGGGCATTTTCGGCGTGTTCGCACTCATCGTCGGAAACGCATTCGGCATGGATATATCGCAAGTTCACTCGAATCGGTTGGCGAACGTCTCCGCGCGCGCGAATGTCGGCACCGGCGAAAATGTGCTCATCGCCGGCTTCTCTACACGCGGACCCAAGCGAGTTCTTATTCGTGCGATTGGTCCCGGTCTCCGAGCATTCGGCATAGTGAATCCATTACCGACACCGCGCGTGACGGCCCATCGCGGGTCGATCCCGATTGCATCGATCCCGGCCACGCCCGAAATGGCGGCATCGGCCGGCGCATTCCCGCTGGATCCTTCGAGTGCCGACCAGGCGATCGTGGTCGACCTAGGTACGGGTAATCATTCGGCCGTAGTCGAGAGTTCTGACGGCGCGAGTGGCGTGGCGTTGGTGGAAGTATACGACCTCGACCCGCCAACCGTAAACTCACTGACGAACCTGTCCGCGCGCGCAAATATTGGAAAGGGCAGCGATCTTCTCATCGGCGGCATCGCCATCGATGGCGGCGTGAAGCGAAAGTATCTCGTGCGGGCGGTGGGACCGACCTTAACCAATTTCCAAATTCAGCATCCGCTCGGATGCCGCTGAAATTCGGACCGCAGCTCAAACCCAAGCCTTCCCCTTGATCGAAGAAAGCGCCGACGCCGCGATCGTCGCGCCGCTGGCCGAGGGCGGCTTCAGCGCACTGGTGAGTTCGGACGACAATCAGTCCGGAGTCGCTTTGGTCGAAGTGTATCCAGCGCCTGACCGCGGGTACTAGCCGGGAAACGGGCCTTACTTGATCCTTGCCACGTAGGGGGATCATCAGGCGAGCTGAACGGCTGTGAGTTCGTCGAGTTCGTCGTCCAGTGCCACTCTCGCCTACAAGATTGCCGTCTTGGTTTTCATGGAAAACCAGGCGGGGGATCACTTGCTGCTGCTGCGGGCGAAGCCACCGAATCTCGGCATCTGGAGTCCCATCGGCGGCAAGCTCGAGATGTCGCTCGGCGAGTCGCCGTTCGAATGCGCCGTGCGCGAAACGTTCGAGGAAACGGGCTTCGCCATCACCGCGCAGGATCTGCATATGTTCGCCGCGATCGCGGAGAAAGCCTACGAGGGCCAATCGCATTGGCTCATTTTTCTTTTCCGCTGCAAGAAGCCGCTGTCCGCGCTGCCGCCGGAGATTCATGAGGGCAAATTCGGGTTCTTTTCGCGCTCGGCGATCGACACGCTGCCGATTCCCGAAACGGACCGCTCGGCGCTGTGGCCAATTTACGACAAATACCGCGATCGCTTCGTGATGCTCAAAGCTGACTGCATGCCCGGCAAGCCCGTGAACGTCGAAATCGAGCAGATCACCTAGCTGCGATCGCCTGACGCGCGCCAGGATTGGTGCGATTCGCGAGCGCGCCAGCCTCGTCATCGTTTAGGCCGGATCGCCTGGCACGGTGGCGCGGTGGCGATGACGGGGGCCATGCGAGCGTCGCGCAACCACAGCGTCGATGACATGGAGCAGCTTCGTGTTCGAAAATGGCTTCTCCAACGTCGCGGTCGCGCCAAGCGGTCGAGCGCCGGCAAAGACGTCGCAGGCGAGCGTATTCGCGCTCATGACGACCAATGGCATCTGCGGCTGCAGCGCACGAACGGTCGATATCACTTCGAAGCCGTCCGGCGGGGGCATATAGAGATCGGTTAACACGACATCGACCTTGGTCGACTTGAGTCGGCGCACGGCGGCGGCGCCCGAGCAAGCGGCGAAGACCTCGTGGCCGGCATCGGTCAGCACCTTTCTAAGCAAGATCAGCAAAGGACGAGAATCCTCGATCAAAAGAATCTTGGCCATAATTGGGGTGGCGCGATGCGAACCAGCGTATCGGCTCCGCGACGGCTGCGATTAAATTTCCCGACAATATAATAGCCGACCTTATCCCTCCACCAGCAGGATGAATTTTCCCCGCAATATCTGCGTGGGGGGCGCGTCTCCCCCGTCCTGGTGGTTTTTCCGCACGATATTCGTGTTGCCGGCATTGGCTGCGGATCGGGAAGCCAAAATATGGCGGACGTTATAGAGTTAATGCACAGTCTACTGGCCCAACAGCTGTTAAAACAAAGAGGCGCTGCGAGTTTGATATACCTTCGTGTTGCCCTTAAGCCCAGTTTCCAGCCCATCGTCAGTTTCCAGCCCATCGTCGAAACCGAGTGCCGTCTCGGCGCAGACCGTATTGGTGCTGATTTTCTTGGGGCTTTATTTTTCGGCCATCGTCATCGTAGGCGAGTTATCGCCGCGATTCCAGACTAGCAGAGCTTTTGGGGCATTCTTGGCCATTGGGTGCATCGTTGGGCTAATCCTGCCGACGCTTTGGCCCCGGCAACGGCAATACCAGGGAGAGCTGGCCGCAGAACGCGCACGGGCAGATGCGTCGGTAGCCGCGCTTCGCGAAAGCGAATTACGCTATCGGCAGCTGTTCGAAATGGAAATCCATGCGCTGCTGGTCGTCGAAAACGGCACGGAAAGGTTGCTGGATGCGAATGCCGCCGCCAGCCGTCTATACGGCTTCACGCGCGCGGAATTTCTTCAGCTGACCGCCAACGCCATTCGAGCCTCGCCAGCGGCCGACCGCAGTGTCACGTCGGCGGGCGGCACGCAGGTCTCGACCGATCGACACCGCAAGAAGGACGGGACGGTATTCACCGTCGAGATCGCCACCCGCGAAGTCGCGACCGGAGGGCGGAGCGAGCGCCTCATCGCCATTCAGGACATCACCGAGCGCAAGGAGGCAGAATCGGAACGGCGCAAACTATCACGCGCGATCGAGCAAAGCCCGATCGTCGTCATGATCACTGATGCGACGGGGAAGATCGAATACGTCAATCCGAGCTTCACCACCACGACCGGTTATTCGTTGGCCGAGGTCCAAGGCAAAACGCCGCGGCTGCTGAAATCGGGCGAGCAACTGCCGGACTTTTATCGCCGACTTTGGCAGGAGATTTCGCAAGGCCGCGAATGGCGCGGCGAATTTCACAACCGAAAAAAGAACGGCGAACTCTTTTGGGAAGCGGCCATCATTTCGCCGATCCACGACGAAAACGGCCGCTGCACGCATTTCCTGGCCGTAAAGCAGGATGTCACCGCGCAAAAGGCCCTCGAGATGCAGCTCCGGCATATGCAAAAAATGGATGCGGTGGGCCAACTCGCCGGCGGGATCGCGCACGATTTCAACAATATCCTGGCGGCGACGATGCTGCACTTGAACCTGCTGCAAAAAGAGCCGCGGCTCTCGACCCCGTTGCGCGCCTCGCTGAATGAGCTCGAACTTGAGGTCCGGCGCGCCGCGTCCCTGACGCGGCAACTGCTCCTGTTCAGCCGCCGCCAAATCATGCGCGTCGAACCCGTCGATTTGAACGAGCTCGTCGCCAACCTGATCAAAATGCTGCGGCGTTTGATCGGCGAAAACATCCGCCTCGCCTTTCCCGGGGTGGCCCACCCGCTCTGGATCGACGCCGATGCTGGGATGATCGAGCAGGTCCTAATGAACCTCTGTGTAAACGCGCGCGACGCGATGCCCAATGGAGGCACGCTGGCCATCGAAACCCACCTCGTCGAAGTCGACGAAGCAACTGCCGCGCTGAATCCCGAAGCGCGCGCGGGAAGCATGGCCATGCTCGAAATCAGCGACACGGGATGCGGCATGGATGCGGCGACCGTGAAACGCCTGTTCGAGCCGTTTTTCACCACCAAGAATGCGGACAAGGGCGCGGGGCTCGGCCTGGCGACCGCGTATGGCATCGTCCGCCAGCATCGCGGCTGGATGACGGTCGATAGCGAGATCGGCCAAGGCACCACTTTCCGAATTTATCTCCCGAACCGGCATATTCCCTCGCCCGGGCCGGCAGAGGACCCGCAGCCCGCGCGGGGATCGGAAGTTATTCTGCTCGTCGAAGACGACCAGGAAATGCGGCGCATGACGGCGTTGACGCTCGAATCGTACGGTTACCGGGTCCTCCAAGCGGCCGACGGCAAGCAGGCGATCGAAACCTGGCGCGAACACTCGGACGAGATCCACCTTCTTTTGACCGACATGGTGATGCCGACCGAGCTAACGGGCCTGAAGCTGGCCGAGCAGTTGCGGGCATCTCGAGCCACTTTGCCGGTGCTGATCACGAGCGGCTACAGCACGACTCTAAACCACAACGCCGACTTACCCGGGAAGGGTATCGGTTATCTGCCCAAACCCTTTCCGGCGGAAACGTTGGCCGCCGCCGTGCGCGGCAGTTTGGATCGATCAAAAAATGGCCGATAAGCGTTCTCCACCGCCCTCCGAGCCACCATCGACCAAAATCTTCCTGGTCGACGACCACCGGTTATTCCGCGCCGGCCTGCGCGCACTCATCGAGCAAATGCCGCACTTCAAAGTGGTCGGCGAAGCGTCCACTGCGGCCCAGGCTTTTACTCTCGTCTCCTCCGCCCGGCCCGACGTGGTTGTCATGGATATTCACCTGCCCGACGGGAACGGGATCGCGGTTTCGCGCCATTTGCTGAAGGAGAATCCCGACATAAGAATACTGGCGTTATCGTCGGATCCCTCGGCGGCGCTCGTGCATGAAGCGATGCTCGCAGGGATCGGCGGCTATCTGCTGAAAGAAAACACCACGGACGAGCTCGTGCGCGCGATTCAAGCGGTGCTCGCGCGAAATGTATATCTTTGCCCCGAGGTGAGCACGGCGATCATGGACAACTACCGCCAGCACTACGGCGCGGCGCCCTCCCCCGCCCCCACAAAGCCCACGTTGTCCGACCGGGAAATCGCCATGCTGCGTTACATCGCAGAAGGCCTGCGCAACAAGGAAATCGCCGAGCAGCTCGGTCTCACGGTGAAGTCCGCGGAAACGTACCGCCAACGGCTCATGCAAAAATTGCAGTTAGACTCGACCGCTGCACTCACGCGCTACGCGATCCGCGAAGGCGTGATCAAGGCCTAGCACAAGCAGGAATTGGCGCCACGACTGCAGTCGTCCGCGCCGTCGCCAGGCCCGAGCGGTCGGGAAAACCCTACAGCGCAGACCTTCGGCCAGTCGGGATTTTCCGACATGCGTGAGGAATAACTTGTCCACAGTCACGCGCACTTACGTCGATTCACTCCGGCGTGACTTCGATCGCAACCTCCCTTGGTGAGGGACGAACCAACGCTAATCGCACCGCCCGTTGGCGGTCGCACCCGGTTCCAGGCCCACACCGGGGCCGCACGGCTGCTGTCGAAGTCGATTCATTTCTCGCATGAAATCGTTTGTCATTCGCCATTGCACGCGTGCGGCCATCGCCATCGCGCTTTGCCTATCGCTCCACGCCAACGAAACCGCCACCACGTCGCTTGACGTCGCGCTCGCCCGCCTGCTCGAAGGCAACAAACGATTTGTCCTGGGCGCCGCCACTCGCCCGGATCAAACCGTCGAACGGCGAGCCGAAGTGGCGCAAGGGCAACATCCGTTCGCCATTGTGCTCTCGTGCGCCGATTCACGGCTCTCGCCCGAAATCATTTTCGACCAAGGCTTGGGCGATCTGTTTGTCGTGCGCAACGCGGGTAACGTTCTCGACGACCATGTGATTGGCAGCATCGAGTACGCGGTCGAGCATCTCCATGCCAGCCTGATTGTCGTCATGGGCCACTCGGGCTGCGGAGCGGTCACCGCCGCAGCCGGCGGCGGCGAGGCTCCGGGTCACCTGCCGGCGATCGTCGAATCGCTGGCGCCGGCCGTCGCGCTGGCGCGTAAAAAGCCCGGCAACGCAGTGGAAAACGCCGTACGCATCAACGCGAAGCTGGGCACCGCGGCGCTCGCGCAATCCGAGCCGATTCTGCGAGCAGCCGTGACCAGCGGCCGCGTCAAGGTCGTGGCGGCGCGCTACGATCTCGGAACGGGCCAGGTAGAGATTTTCCCGTAATCCGGCCTCAAACTCATCCAGTAAATTTCGCCATGTTCAAAAACCTCAAGCTCGGCGCCAAGCTTAACGGCGCGTTCATCGCGGTGGCTCTCCTGACTCTGCTCCTCGGGGGGCTGGCCGTGTTCAACATGCTTAAAGTCAAGGCAGCTTCCAACGTGCTCGCCCTGGAAAACGTGCCGGCGGTCGCAGCCGCGAACGAAGTCGAGCGTGACACGCTCGACACGATGTTCGAGGTCCGCGGTTACGCCTACACCGAGGAAGCGCAATTCCTCGAGAAGGGTCGTGCCGAGTTGGCCGCTTTGAAGAAATCGATCCAAGTGGCCGCAGCGCACGCCGAGAAATTCCAGCTGAAGGTGCTGGGCGCCAACTCAAAGTTGGCCCAGGAGAAGACCGCCGCCTACGAGAGCTTGTTGAACGAAACGGTCAAGGCGACCGACGCGATGGACAAAGACAAGCACGCGATGAACGCCGGCGCCGACACGTTTGTGAAAACCTCCGGCGAGTTGATCGCCGGGCAGAACCGAAAGCTCGATGCGGAGACGACTGCGCTCATCGGAGAAAAGATTACCGAGGAGGCATTTCGCGAGCGCTTGAAGAAGATCCGGTTGCTGGCCGACATCCAGCAACTCGGCGACGCCATCCGTATCGGCGCCTGGAAGTCGATCGCCCAGCGCGATCCCGCGCTCTACAAGGAGACGTTGAAGTTGTTCGGAGATCTGGCTGAGAAGTTTGCCGAGGTCAAAACGCTCCTGCACATCGAGGTCGACATCCGTGAGCTGGATGAATGTGCCGCCGCCGCTCAAACGTATCGCACGGCAATGGAAGGTTTTCTCGCCAACTGGTTCGCCCGTGAGGAGCTCAACAAAAACCGCAACGTGGTTGCCGCCGAAGTGCTCAAGGCGGCGCAAGACACCGCGAAGTTCAACATGGAAACCACGGAGAACGCGGCCGGGAGCGCCGCCCGCTCGCTCGCCACCTCCTCCAACGTGGTGATCGTGGGCTGCATCGTTTGCGTAGGCCTCGCGCTTGCGCTGGGCATCGCGATGACCCGCATGATCACCGGGCCGGTCCGCCGGCTCGTCACAGGCCTCGGCCGTATCGCGGTAGGCGATCTAAGCGTCCGTGTCCCCGTAGCCTCTCAAGATGAAATCGGCGAGCTTTCCGCCGCCACCAACAACATGGCCGACGCGCTCGACGCCAAGGCCAAGCTCGCGTTGCAGATCGGGGATGGCGATCTCCGGCACGAGGTCACACTCGCCTCCGACAAAGACACGCTCGGCCTGGCGCTGCAGAAAATGGTCACGAATCTACGCGAGGTCGTCGCGAACGTCCGCGGCGCGGCCGAGAACGTCGCTGCCGGCAGCGAGGAAATGACCGCCACGGCTCAGACGCTGTCCACCGGTTCGTCCGAGCAGGCCGCCTCCGTGGAGGAAGTCTCGGCGTCGATGGAGGAATCCGCGGCGAGCATCCAGCAGAACACGGAAAATGCGCGCCAGACGGAAAAGATCGCCGGCAAAGCCGCGCTCGACGCGACCGAAGCAGGCCAGTCGGTCGTCAAAACCGTGCAAGCGATGAAGGACATCGCGCAAAAAATTTCGATCATCGAGGAAATCGCCCGCCAAACCGATCTGCTTGCGCTCAACGCCGCGATCGAAGCCGCGCGCGCCGGCGAACACGGCAAAGGATTCGCCGTCGTCGCCTCCGAAGTACGGAAGCTCGCCGAACGCAGCCAAACCGCGGCCGGCGAGATCTCGAAGCTGTCCGGCTCTTCGGTTGAAATCGCCGAAAGTGCCGGCGTCATGCTTGGCAAGCTGGTCCCCGACATCCGCAAGACCGCGGATTTGGTCAAAGAGATCGCCGCCGGAAGCGAGGAGCAAAACAGCGGCGCCGCACAGGTGAACAAGGCGGTGCAGGAGCTCGACAAGATCATTCAGCAAAACGCGAGCGCCTCCGAGGAAATGGCTTCCTCTTCCGAGGAGCTCGCCAGCCAGGCGGAGCAACTGCAAAGCGCCATCGAGTTCTTCAAGGTCACCGACGATGGCCGCCGCGCCGTGAAAGCGCCCGCACCGGCGCTGCACGCCAAGTCCGTCGCCCACGCGCCGCAACATTCCGTGCCCATCTCGCCCAAGGCCAAGCCGTCGTCCGTCGCGGCGCTCGCGCCCGCGCGCACCGCGGCGCCAGCGGGCATCATGATCAACCTCGACGCGAACGGCAATGGGTCCGCGGCCGACAAGTTCGAGCGCTATTGAGCGTCAACCCGCACGCGCATCTTCATGAGCACCGCCAAAATCACTGAAACGGCCCGGTATCTCACCTTCCGGCTAGGAGGCGAACTGTTCGCGATCAATGTCTTCAAGGCCCGCGAAGTTCTCGATCTCAGCCACATCACCCGCGTCCCGACGTCCCCCGGCTATTTGCGAGGCGTCGTGAACGTTCGCGGCAACGCGATCCCGGTCGTCGATCTCCGCAGCAAATTCGCGCTACCCGTCGCCGAGGACACGCTGAGCACCCGCATCATCGTAATGGAGCTTCAAATCGACGGCCAAAGTGTCGTCGTCGGCGGCTTGGCCGACGCCGTTCACGAAGTGATCGAACTCGAACCGCATGAGATCAACGACCCGCCGTCGCTCGGTCTGCGCTGGCGGACCGATTTGATTCTCGGCATGGGCCGGCGCGAGGATCGTTTCACGATCATCCTCGATATCGAACGCGTCTTTTCGACCGAAGAGGTCGTCGCGCTCGCGGAGAATACCGCGGCCGCGGTGGCGTAAGTCGCACGCCGCAAGCTCGCCTCGGACTATGGGCCCTCTGGATTCCAATGCACTGACCGCCGAGCAATTCGAAGATTTCAGCGCGGTCATCGCCGGCACGCTCGGCATCAAGATGCCACCGGCGAAGCGCGTGATGTTGCAAAGCCGGCTCCAGCGCCGGCTGCGCGAACTCGGCGTGGAGTCGTTCGCGGACTACCATGCACGTTTCTTCAACGACGCGCAGCACCAGGCCGTCGAGATCGAGCATCTCCTCAATCTCGCAACCACCAACAAAACCGATTTTTTCCGGGAGCCCGAGCACTTTTCCGTCCTCACCCGCGAGACGCTCGCCCACTGGCGAAGCGAACGCCCGTCGACGACGTTCCGCGTGTGGTGCGCCGGCTGTTCCACCGGCGAGGAAGCCTATACGATCGCGATGACGCTGCTCGAGCAGCAGGCGGACGGCGCGTTCGATTTCTCCATCCTCGCGACCGACGTCAGCACGCGCGTGCTGCGAATCGCGTTGGATGGAATTTATGCCGAGGAGCGAGCTGCGCCAATCGGTCCGGAGCTGCGGAAAAAATACCTATTACGCAGCCGCAACCCTGCCGAGCGGCTGGTCCGCATCGCCCCGGAAGTCCGAGCGCGCGTGCGTTTCGGTCACCTCAACTTCCTTTCTCCGCAGTACGGCATCACCGAAGTGATGGACGCCATTTTTTTTCGCAACGTGATGATCTACTTCGATCGGCCGACGCAGCAGCGAGTCGTCGGCCGGATGTGCCGGCATCTGCGGCCCGACGGCTATCTCTTCACGGCGCACGCGGAAACGCTGCAAGGCTACGATTTGCCGCTGCGCAACGCCGGCGCCGCCGCGGTGTATCGGCGCAACGCCCAAACCGTGTCCCATGAGTCGTAGTTCGTTCATCGCGCCACCCGTCTCCGACGCCTCCGAGACCGCGTTCGCGGAAGCAACGCTCTGGGCCGGGGACATCGTCATCGCGCCATCGCCCATGCGGATGTCCACCGTTCTCGGTTCTTGCGTGTCCGTCTGCTTGTTCGATCCGGCTCGGCGATTCGGCGGCATGAACCATTACCTCGTCCCCAACGGCGGCAATACCGCCATCCATGGCGAATGGTCGACCAAGCGGCTCATTGAGGGCGTTCGACGGATTGCGGGCGCCACCGAGACGCTTCAAAGCAAGGTGTTCGGTGGCGGTTGCCCGCTGAAGCTCTCCGACGAAAGCTACGCCGTCGGTAGCGCAAACGTCGCCATCGCCCGACAGGTGCTCGCGACGCACGGCATACCCATCGTGGCCGAACGCGTGGGCCATGGCGCGGGCGTGCGGCTCTTTTTCGAGAATTGGACCGGCGTCGTCTGGTTGAAAGCACACGCCACTTCATCCTATGCCTAATCCGATCAAGGTTCTCGTCGTCGACGATTCGCCGGCGATCCGGCAGGTAATGACGGACGTGCTCGCGTCGGACGCGGCCATCGCGGTGATCGGCGCCGTCGGCGATCCATACCAAGCCGTCGAGCTCATGCGCGAAGTGGCGCCGGACGTCATCACGCTCGACATCGAAATGCCGAGGATGGACGGGCTGACCTTTCTGCAGCGAATCATGGCTCAACATCCGATCCCGGTGCTCATCTGCTCGAGCCATGCCACCGATGGCGCGGATGCGACCATGCGGGCCTTCGAACTCGGCGCCGTCGACATCATCACCAAGCCGAGAGTCGGCACGGAAGAATTCCTGGCGGAGTCGCAGATCGTGATCTGCGACGCCGTCAAAGCGGCTGCCAGCGTGCGACCCGACCGTCTCGCCACGCGCAACGTCACCCGAAAGAAATTATCGGCGGACGCGGTATTGGCCAAAGGGAAAGCCGGCCTGCATGTAACCGAAACCGAGAAGGTGATCGTCGTCGGAGCGTCGACCGGCGGCACGCAGGCGGTCGGCGTTTTTCTGGAAGCGCTGCCGACAGACGCCCCCGGCGTAGTCGTCGTGCAACATATGCCGGAGAATTTCACCCGTTCGTTTGCCCGCAATCTGGATTCGTTCTGTCGCGTTCAAGTCAAAGAAGCGGCCGATCGCGATGTGGTGAGGCCGGGCGTTGCGCTCATTGCACCGGGCGGCTAACTCACCCTCCTCAAGCGCGTCGGCTCGCAATACCTTATCGAAGTGCGCGACGGCCC
>CBINOT010000029.1:0-38276 GCA_966252355.1 uncultured Opitutus sp.
CACACTTGGGAAAGCGGGCGACAATCGATGGGGGAGGGTCAGGGATCGAGGCCAAGCGATGCGGACACGATGTCGACATAGGCATCCTTCGTCGCGGCGCGATCCGCCGGCTCGGGCCGGAGCGAGAACTGTAGATGTTCGACCAAGGCCAAGTGTGGTCCGTCACCCGGGCCGCCTCGGCCTTTCGCCGGCGTCAGCCAGTAATTCCAGCGCAGGGGATAGCCGAGCGGCAGCATGACGCCGCGCGCGAGGCGGAGCGTGTTGACGGGCACCGCCAAGTCTCGCCATCCGGCGCCCAGCTCGACCGCCGCGCTCCACGACGTGCCGTCGCTTTCGACCAAGGTCAGATGCAATGTTTGTCCTTCGCGTGAACCGCGGGCCTTCAGATGAATCACGCCCGTCGCCTTGGGCGCGAGTTCGCGCTGCGTTAGACGCGTCTTCACGGACAGCGAAGCGGTGTAATCGTCGAGGCGCGTGTCCTTGCTCAACGGCAGGAAAATCCGCAACGCCGCCGGATCGCTGCCGCTCGCCGGCAGGCGCTCGAAGATGCCGCGGCGCACGGTGTCGCCCACGCGGGTATAAACCAGTTTCGCCCCGTCCGGGTCGGGGGAAAACAGGCTCACCGGATCGGCGCGCGCGGGGAAGCGCGCCTGGAGCGTCTCGCCTTCGGTGGCGGGAAAGCGGACGACGCCCGCGGGGAGTTCCGCCGTGTAGAAATAGTCAACCGCACGGCCCCGGGCTTCGCTCGCTCCGAGCCTGGCCAGAAAACGATAACCGCCCGATGATTTCATTTTTTCGGTGCGAAATTCGGTCTCGCCCGCCGTTCGCCAATGCAACGTCACGTGCTGCGGCGTCTCCGCGTCGAGCACCGCCACCTCGAAGGCGGCCGGCGCTTCGGCCGGATAAACCTCGCGCGAGTCCGGCAAGATCTGCGGCGGCAGCTCGGTGGCGGGCGGACAAACGTATTCGTCCAACCCCACGCCGCCCACCGTCGCCGGGAGGGCTCCTCGGTCGATTTTCGGTCCCTTGGCCAAGAGGTAGACGCCGGGGCGCACCTCGAACTGCCGGGCCTGCGCCGCGGCACGGTGCGTGTTGCCGGCGTTCAAAGGCTCGACCGCAAAAGCGTCACCCAAGTCCGGCAGCCGCACGGTCATTGGCCAGCCGCGTGCGATCAGACGCACCGCATTCGTCCGCGGCCCAGTTTGCCGTGCGAACGGATCGCGAACCGTCACGGCGTCGGGATAAAGCTCCAGCCGCCACACGCCGGGCGAGAGGCGGTCGAGGAAGTACGCGCCGTTTCCCTCGTAGGAAACAATCGGGGAGGAACCGATGCCGACGACTTTTTCGAGGGCGCTCGGTTTGGGCGGTTCGGTTTCGGTCGAGTTAGCGTGCAGGAACTTCGTGTCGGTCACCATCTCGCTCGAGTCTTCCTCGTAGCTTACGCGGAACGGGCCGAAGCGCCGGTTCGCGGGATAATCGCCCCAGCGCGAATAGAGTGGAATGGAGCGGGCGACTTCGGCGGCGATCGCGGCGCTGACGGCTTTGCGCGGCGAATAAACCAGGTTCAGGAAATGGGTCTGCCAGCCGAGGTTGTAGGGGGCGGTGGCGAGCATGTCGTAGGAAAACATCGCCATGAACTGAGCGCCTGCACCGCGAAACGCCCGCGCCATCGCCGGGTACATGTAACCGGAGTTCATGTCCGCGGAGTCGAATTCGTAAACGATTTTGGGCGCGTCGCGGAGGTCCGGCCGCGCCATGGGCGAGTAGTCGTCGACCGTCCGGAGATAATTTTCCGTGAGGGTGCGGCCGATGTTCAAACCAGTCGGATACCAAGCGAATGTCATGCCGGGCACCGTCGAGCGCTTGATCGCCGGCGCGATTTCGAAATCCTGGCTGAGATTGTGGAAAAGAAGCTTTTGGCATCCGGTGCTGCGCACGGCGTCCGCCAGCGCGTCGAGGTAGGCGATCGACCCGGCGAGGTCGTCGCTGTGCTGCGTCGGCTCGTTGATCATTTCGATAAATAGCATCGCGGGTTCGTCCTTGAGCGCTCGTCCCGTGTAGGGGTTCACGTGCCGCAGAATCTGCCGGAGGTAATTGCACTGGGCTTCGATCGCGGCGGGATCCGTGCCGAGCTTGTCCTTGGGAATCGCCTTCGAAAACCCCTGCAGCTCGGGGCTGTCCTTTCCGTCCGGGAACAGCGAGCTGTAGGTCGTGATCGGCGTGAAGAGGATTCCGATCCCGCGCTTCGCGGCGACGGCGATGGCGTAGTCGAGCACATCGAGATGGTCGTTGACGATCAGGTTGCCCTTCGCGTCGCAATTCTCCCAATCGCCCCAGAAACAAAGGCGCATGCCATCCCAGCCGAGGCGGGCAAAGTGGGCGAAGTCCTGCTCGACGAGTTTTTTCCGATCGGCGCCGACGTAGCCCGCGGCGCGGTAATCGCACGCCGAAGGCAGCGAGTAATTCGCGCCGAACTGCGACACTTCGCGGTCGTCGGCGGACCAGCGAATCACGCCATGCTCGTCGGCGTAGAC
Organism: uncultured Opitutus sp.; assembly: GCA_966252355.1. Taxonomy (GTDB): domain Bacteria; phylum Verrucomicrobiota; class Verrucomicrobiia; order Opitutales; family Opitutaceae; genus ER46. The sequence continues at coordinate 2,535 of CBINOT010000029.1, forward strand.
GCGTTCGGTCGTTGCGCGCCCTTGGGCGCGGGCGGTAAGCGACAGCGCCGCGACGGCGGCAAGTAGCGCGAGACGTTTCGCGATGGGACGCATAAGTATTCGGTTCAAATGGGGCAGGGGCGGTTTACGCCGAGACCGGAAAGGGTTAGGGGACGGCTGCGGAAGGTAGCGGCGGTCGTCGCGACGGCCATAGCGCCGAGCGTCTGACACTCCGCCACATCGCATGTTTGACCGAGGAAGGGGCCGCTCGCCCGTCTGCCAGTCGCGATTGCGCGCGTCTCGAACGGCGCATCGGTGAGACTCGTTCAGGTGCGAAGCACCTAGCCTGACATCCGCGACACGACGCGAAGCGATGTCGGCTCGAAGAGCCGCGCGGGGTCGAGGGCGGACGGCTTTGTGCTACCAGAGGCGCTTTTTCGCGAACGCGTGCCCCGAGCCTGATTTTAGGTAACGTTCGAGATCGAGCGCGGCTTTTTTCGTTTCAAACGCGACGTAGCCTTTGATTCGCCACTGAAGACGGGTCGTCGCGGGATTTTTGCCGTCATTGTGGTCACGTACGCGCTGCTTCAAGTCTTCCGTGAAGCCAACGTAACGTTTGGCTGGTGCGGATCCGGAGACGAGGCAGTACACGTAGTACATCGTGCCCTCCTACGCTAAAGCTTCGGAAGGATGGCGGGATGGACGGGACTCGAAAGACTCCTGCCCATTGAGGCTAAGTTGCGCGTTTTCCGCGGACTTAGTTGAGGGTTAGTTTTTTCTGACGCGCGAGAAGATGCACAGAAATGCGCTGTCGTGAAGGCGAATTCGGAGTTTCTGGCAACCTCGTGGCAACCCTCTCTCCTAGGACGCCAATTGTTCGAGAGCAGTCACCCATCCATTGAAGTGAGGACACGCAGCCCGAATAGGAGCCAAGCCAATTCGTGCCGTAATAACGGGTGCGTGAGGTCGACGATCTTCGCGTTTGTTTCGATCCCGGCCTTTGCGGTATCCGGAAAACAACGCTTCGATTCTTTTTGAGGGAGCCAATTGAGGACGATCGTTTATCTCTTCGCAGCCGCCGCATTCCTCGACGATCGCTCGAAATCGCGTCTCGAGGTGCGGTTGAAGAAATCCCTCAGCCATGTCTTTTGGGCTCGTGAAAAGGAGCGTTTCGACCTCGTGCATTTGCACGTAGGGAATAAACGCAGCCTGAATGCCCAGATCCTTGGTTTTATCCGCGATATCCGCTTGCCATCCACATTCAGCTATTGCTGCGACTTCGGCCGTTGCGACGCCGCGCGCCTTGGCGCGCTTCGCGTCGGCTACGCCAGGCCAATCCTCTGGCAAGGCGTAGAAATCGAAAAACGTGGAAACCACCGCAGAAGGTTCCTGCTTGAAGAGATTCACGATCTCTTTCGCCACAGAATCGAATGACCGGTAAACTCCGCCCTTGTGGCCGGGGCGGCCGACAACCTTAGGGTAAAGATAAACACCGATGGATCCGAGATGTGGGGCGACAGTGCTGTTGAGGACAGAAAACTCGGTTTGCCCTTCGACCACTACCAGCACTCTACGACTCATATCGGGGGGATGCTTCGATCACGTTCTTTTGGAGCAATTCTCCAAGCGCATATTCCTCCAGCCACATGGCCAAGCTGTCTGCGTCCAAACGCTGAAATCGCGAAGCACCATCCGCGCGATCTACAACGACTACATTCTCCGCATCAAAATGGTTCAGCAGCGTTGGAGACTGAGTCGACACAATCACTTGGGTTTTGTCCGCCGCCTCGTGAACCAATCCAGCAAGCATTTCCAACGCGAACGGGTGCAGTCCTAATTCCGGCTCATCAATAAGGATCGTTGAAGGCGGGTTGGGTTGAAGCAGGGCGGTCGTAAGACAAATGAAGCGGATGGTGCCATCCGATAGTTGCCATGGTTGGTAAGGAAACGAGCTCCCCTTCTGTTTCCACTCAAGCTTGGTGACTGAATTCTCTCCTTCTTGCTCAACATCCAAGATGAATTCCTCAAAGAATGGGGCAACTTGCCGGATCGTATCGCAAATCCGCCGGTAGTGAAGCGGATGATTGTCGCGAATATGTCGAAGGAACGGGGCGATGTTACCGGCGTCAGGTTGTAGCTCTCTGAAGTTGGAAACCGGGTGCTTTCGGCGCATTGGGGAAGTTTTGCTCGTGTCGTGGAAATGATACACTACCCACCCTGAAACCGCTTGTGCTACGTAGTGCTGTTTGCCGTATTTACCAAGAAGTCCGCTGCTGTTGATCCACCCTCGAAGTCGAGATTCGGCGACGGCGGTATTGTAGGTGGACCAGTCCCCGCCCCCAGTCCAAAGGGCCCCCTCCGAGGTTATGGACATCACGCCAGAGACCTCTGGTTTGAGCGCAAACCGGTATTCATTCTGCCCAAATTTGAGATGTGCCGAAATTATTGGGGTCACCTTGGGCCCCTCAAAACAAAGAGTGTCCGCCCCTCCACTATCTCGAACAAAGTTCGCGAGTGCTTTCTCATACATCGCACGCAACAGGCGGAAGAAATCCACGAAGTTACTTTTGCCAGCGCCATTTGCGCCTACTAGGACGTTGAGATTGGTCAGCGGAAGCTCCTTTAGCTCTCGAATCGATCGAAAGCCGGAGATGCTAAGGCTGCTCAATGGCGTGCTCATTCTTTGAAGTAGCGTAGTTAGTGAGGCTCAAATTGCAGTTAGAATAATTCCGATTGAGGCGTCTCTCCGGTTGCGGCGCCAAACCCCGTGGGGACTAAGTCATTCTCGCGCACCCACGCGATGGTTTCCTGCCACTTTGCTTTGGGAATGCTCAACTTCGCGGGATGCCAACGCACTAAAATTTCAGAGAGGATCGCAGCATCGGCGACCGGTCGATTCCAGATAATGAGATCGTTCCAAGCCGCGTAAACAGTAGCCAGGCGCTCACACCGTTCGGTGTCCCACTTGAGGAGGACGTCGATCACACGTCGAATCGCCGCGGCGTTTTCGGGCCAGAACTGCTCGAAGTAGGGGGTGTGTTCCCCGGCACGGCCCAAAGCGCGATAGGCATGGCCCGGACGGTCGTCGGAACGCGAATAAGATTCGAACCAATCATGGGCCTTCATTTCCTCCTCTACTTCGCGAATTAGTTCGGGGTCGTGCGGACCGTTTTGAAACCGTTGGGCACGGCTATCGATTTCGAGAACCTGAGCAGCATACTCGGCCAAAAAAAGTGCCTTTTGAAACTTCACCTGACCGAACGTGCGCTCACGGTGAAGACGCATTGCGACTTCCGCAGCGAACACGGCACGAATGAACCGGCGGCTGTGCTGAGCTAGTCCTTTAACTGGTGCGCCTCGATTCGACGGAATCTCCACCTGTTCGCGTGACATTAATTCACCCTTAAATGCGCGGTCGAGGATGGCGGGGAGCAGGGCGTCGAGCTCGGCGGCGGTCTCGGCTTGCAGGCGTTTCAGCGCGTCGACCTCGGCATGCAACGCGTCGAGTTCGGCGACGATGCGGCGTTGCTCGGTGAGTGATGGGAGCGGAATCCAATACTTCTTCACGCTGTCCGCCGAGAGATTTGGCTGCGCTGAACCGTTATCGAACTGAAAGATTTCTTCACGCCCCTGTGGACTAATGAGAAACCAGTATGCAAATCTGGAATCGAGCTCAGTCGAAGGTCGAATGATCACCAGCGAAGATGCGACTGCGCCTTCTTTGAACTGCGTGATGATTGCAGTCTTTCCGAGCGTCGCGCCCCGCAGGCAATACACCAAGTCCCCCGGGCGCACTTTCCCACTCCTCAGTGAATCGAACTTCTCACGGGTAATGTAGTGCATCCACTGCAGAGAGAGGCTTCCATCGGGTTCAATGTGGCCAGTGTTTATCCACGGCACACCTTCTGGGACATACTCCACCTTATTGGGGTAGTTTTTGCCACGGTCGCCGTTAATAAACTCGCTGACGTTTCCTAGTCGTGCCCTTGGTAAATCTTTATCGAAGATTTTGGCAGCTGCACGAGGCGTCAATGCCTCTGCTTCTTCGCTGGCTTGTTGGCGGAGAGTATGGGCTTCGTGGATTTGGGCGGCGAGTTCCTCGATGAGCGCCACCACCCGCCGCTGCTCCGCCAGCGGCGGGAGCGGGATTTCCGCTGCCTCGAATTGGTTCGGGTGTAGGCTTTGACGACGGACGTTAGTGCCTGAGCTTTGGCTGCCGATCGACTGCCAGTGCGCGGGAACCTTGAAGAAGTAGTCTAGAAAGCGTTCGTCGATCCGGTCACGGTTCAGTTCGTAAGCGACAAACGCACCTGACATGACGCAGTTGTCCGCTTCGGAAGGCACAAGACCGAAAGCCCCTTCCCAAGCCATAATCTTGCAGTATACGAAATCACCTTGGCGCACGCGTTGGATTTTTGGGAGGGCGAACGTCGAACCGAGTTTCCGCTCTCCAACGAATATTCCTCGCGCGAAACTGTAGGTGCCAGCGAAGGGATATTCGGTGAGTTCATCGCGCGACTCAAAGCGTTTCACGCGTCGGAGGACCTCAGCCAACCTTACTTTCGGCCACGCGCTCATCTGCCGGACTGCGCGAGCAGCTTCTGGATGTTGCCCATGATCTCAGCGATCCGCTGCTCCTTCTGGAGAATGCTCGCAGCGAGCTGTTCGGGCGGGAGGTGCGTGATGTCTTCCCTCGCGCTCGGGTTCTTGCGGTCGAGATTGCAGCCGGAGTCGATCAGCTCCTTCGCGGAGACTATCCACGCGTGATCGTTTTTCCTGCGCTTGCCCCACCACGCAAGGCACGCGGCGAATTCCTCGAATTGGATCGGCGCGGTCTTCGTGTAGTTCTTGCGGCCCTCGGGGAGCGGCTGCTCGTAATACCACACGTCCTGCGTCGGGCCAGAACGGTCGAAAAAGAGGATGTTGGTCGGGATGCTGGTGTAGGGCGCAAACACGCCATTGGGCAGCCGGACGATGGTGTGCAGGTTGAAGTCGGTGAGCAGCTCCTGCTTGATCCGGGCGCACACGCCGTCGCCGAAGAGCGTGCCGTTGGGCACGACGACAGCCGCGCGCGCGGGCGGAAAGCCGGCACGCGACGCGCGGCGGAGCTTGCGCATGATGAGCTGTAGAAAGAGCAGCGCGGTCTCGGCGGTTTGCTTGTCCTCAGGGAAATTCCCCTGGATACCCTTCTCCTCCTCGCCGCCGAAGGGCGGGTTGGTGAGAATGGCGTCCACGCGGTCTTTTTCGCCGATCTCGGTGAGCTTGAAGCGCAGCGCGTTGCCGGGATCGATCTGCGGCGCGTCGAGCCCGTGCAGGAGGAGATTCATCTGGCCGAGCAAATACGGGAGCGGCTTGGGCTCGCAGCCGTAGAGCGAGGTTTCCTGGAGCGTCTTCAGTTGCTGGACGGTTTTGCACTGCGCGCGCAGGTGCTCCAGCGCCTCGACGAGGAAGCCACCGGTGCCGGTCGCGGGGTCGAGCACGCGCTCGCCGAGGCGCGGATCGGTGGCCTTGACGATGAAGCGCACGACGGTGCGTGGCGTGTAGAATTCGCCGGAGTCGCCCGCAGCGTCGCGCATCTCGCGCAGCATCGACTCGTAGAGCGCGCCTAGCGTGTGCAACTCGTTGTTCGCGGTGAAATGGATGCCGGCGACCTTGTTGACGACATCGCGCAGGAGGTAGCCGCTGACCATCCGGTTCTGCACGCCCTTGAACACGGTCGCGATCACGTCGCGGCGGTTGTCGCCGTTGCTGGAAGTGAGGCTGCGGAGGTAGGCGAAGAGGCCGGGGCCGCGCTTGCCATCGGGTCCCTTGGCCTCGTCCTGGTTGACCCACTGGATGAGCGCATCGCCGGTCAGCCCTTGCGCGTTCGCGGCCCAGTCGCGCCAGCGATAGGGCGGCTCGATGGCCGGCTTGAAACGCTTACCGCTCAATTCCGCCTCCTGTTCGCGCTGCACCTCGAGGTCGTCGAGGAATTTCAAAAACATGATCCACGTTAGCATCGGCAGCCGGTCGAGGTCGCCGTTGAGGCCCTTGTCCTTGCGCATGATGTCACGCGCGGACTTCAGCAGCGAGCCGAGCGACTGGGCGGTGGTGGCGGGAACGGCCGCGGGTGCGGCGGCCGGAAACTTACGAGGCATAAAGGGCACTCTGCATCTCGGAGACCGCGCCACGCAACTTTTCTGCGCCGCCGAACAGCTTGATGATGTCGCCCACTTGGCCGCGATCCGAGAGCGGCGGCACTTTCAGCACGTCAGGGAGAACGAACTGGGCGTCGCCGTGCTCGGAGTATTTTTCTAGGAGGAGTTCGAGGATCGCGCGCGCCTCTGGCCCGAAAGTAGCGAAGAAGTCCTTCCGCGCGGTCTTGAGCTGCTGAGCCCGCTCCCGTCGGGTGCGCAGTGGGGCGTTGAACGCGAGATGACAGAGCAGATCGAACGGATCGGCGGCCGGCTGCTTGGCCTGTTCGGCCAACTCGTCGAAACTGATGCCGCGCTCCTTGAGACGTTCCACCAACTCAGCCCGCCGCAGCGGATCGATCCACTGCGCACGCAGGTCCGCCGCAGAGCGCACGAGCGACCGGACCTTTTCCGCGGCGTAATCCATATACCGGACGACGCGCAATTGCCGGCCGTCGGGGTCGAGTTCATAGACGAGGTGCGCGGCAATCGTGACCTGACCGCCGTCGAAATAGTATTTCCGGCGCGGGCCGTCGCCGGGCGGATCGACGATGACAACCTGGGGAGGCTCATTTACGGCAGGATCGACAGGCTCGACGGGCGGATAGACGTGTGGAGGCTGCACCGCCTGACCGGCGCGATCGATTTCCTCCTGGGTGACAAGCGCCGGCTCTCCGTCGAAATCCGGATCGGCGAAGAGTCGCGTTGCGGAGCCGGTGTAGTCGAGAATGTTGAACCAGAGTTTGCCGTAATCGTCGCGCACACGCGTTCCGCGGCCGATGATCTGCTTGAATTCGGTCATCGAGCCGATGATGCGCGCGAGCACGACGTTCTTGCACGTCGGCGCGTCGACGCCGGTCGTCAGGAGCTGCGAGGTTGTGAGAATGGTTGGCGTGCGCGTCTCCACATCCTGAAAGCGCGAGAGATGTCCGCGACCGATGTCGCCCTCCTCCGAGGTCACGCGGCAGACGTAATCCGGATATTGCGCGACCAAATCGTTGTTCAGGTTCGTGAGCTGGCGCCGCATCTCGTCGGCGTGCTCCTGGTCGACGCAGAACACGATCGTTTTCGCGAAGCGGTCCGTCTTCTTAAGAAATTCCGTCAGGTGACGCGCGATCGTTTCGGTGCGGGCACGAAGCGCGATGAGGCGCTCGAAATCTTGCGTGTGATATTCCTCATCTGGAATGATGCGCCCGTAACGGTCGATGTCCTCCTTGCTGGGTCGCCAACCGGCTGCGTCCCACTCCGTGACGATCCGATGCACACGGTAGGGAGCAAGGAAGCCGTCCTCGATACCTTGGCGGAGGCTGTAGGTGTAAATCGGGTTGCCGAAATACAGGTAGGTGTCGCGGTTGTCCTCGCGGAGCGGCGTGGCCGTCATGCCGAGCTGAAACGCCGACGTGAAGTGCGTGAGGATTTCCCGCCAGTTGGAATTGTCGCGCGCGCTGCCGCGGTGACACTCATCGACGATCACTAGATCGAAGAAATCGGGCGGGAACTCGCGGTAGAGCCCGGGCCGATTCACGTCCTTAGCGAGTGCTTGGTAGATCGCGAAGTAGATTTCGCGCCCGAGATTCACCACGCCGTTCTCGACCTTCCAGCGAGCGTCGCCGAAACCAGCGAAAATACCGTCCTTCGGCTGATCGACGAGGATATTGCGGTCAGCCAGGAAGAGAATTTTCGGCTTTCGGTATTCACCGGTCCGGTTCCAGCCGGCCTGCCAAAGCTTCCAGCAGATTTGAAACGCGACCGCCGTTTTGCCCGTGCCCGTCGCCATCGTAAGGAGCTGCCGACGATTGCCGCGCAAAATGCCTTCGACGGTGCGATTGACCGCGATCTCCTGGTAGTATCGTTCGCCTTTGCCGACGGTGTGGTTCATCGGCGTGAGCACGCGTTCGGCAACTGCATCGGCCATCTTGCTTCCCGCGCGATACCGCGCCCACAGCTCCGCCGGCGTGGGGTATCGACTCACAATCGACTCCCGGCCGGTGAAGTAGTCGAATTCGACTATCTCGGGCCCGTTCGTCGCATAGCAGAATTTCAGGCCCAGCATTTCGGCGTATTGCTTCGCCTGCTGAAGGCCGGTGCCAGCGGTCTTGTAGGCCGCTTTCGCCTCAACCACCGCGAGCGGAAAATTGCGCTCGTAGCGGAGCAGGTAGTCAACGCGCTTGGGCGGCTTGCGGACGAAGCCCGTCCCCACAGGAACGATTCTGCCATCGGTTATGGTGCGCTGCTCGGCGATGGAATGCGGCTCGCTGTCCCAACCTGCCGACTGGAGGAGGGGCACGACGAATTTCCGGCATGTATCAGCTTCGCTGGGCATCGGCGCTGGACGCGCCTCTTTGATGGATGCCGCAAGCTTCTAGAGCAACGATGGTTTTACATCCGGGCCGTGGCGATTGCCGCCGGTCGCCAAACCCTATAGCACCGCCTGGCGTTTTGCTGGATCTTTTGGCCGGCTAGATGAGGTTCGCGTTGCTCGGGACGCCGCTCCCGAATTCCGTTTTAGACAACGGCGGGGACGGTGCCGCATTCCAGCTCAGCATATCATCCCAGCGCACTGCCGCGATCACTTACGAAAACGCATGCGCGTTTTTTTGTGGAGGACACCGTTCTCCTTACGCTTCCGCGTAACGTTTCAATTTCCATAAGCCACGAGCCGCCGAATTTGGCCTTTGCCAGAAGCCAGAGCAGTGAGCTGCGACAACGCGCAGGGAAGCACCGCCCTTGCGCCTCGATTTTATCGCCGGCGGCAAGATACTCCTCGCTGCGCTGCGGTCCATCTTGCCTCCGGCATCGGAGGCGCAGTTATCAGGGGGCGGTGCTGGTCTAGGCGTTGCGAAATCCAATGCGACACGCGTGTCGCGCGCCGCTTTGTCGCCTAACGCGAATGGGGCGCCGTTCCTTTCCGTTTACCCCGTGGCTGCGAATGCCGGGGGCCGCGGCATCATAATCAAGTTTGGATCGACAGCGGGCACTGGCCGAAGCTGCGGCATAATACCGAAGAATGCTTCCGCTTCGGCCGGCGTTTTTAGATCGAGGTAGTGACGCCGGATGATCGTCTCGGAGTTGCCCGCCTGGAGTGCGGCTTCGCCCATGGAACGAAACTTCGCCACGAACATTGAAATGAATGTGTGGCGCAGCACGTCGTGCGTGAGTCCGAATTTCTTGAATAGGTCTGCCCGCATGTTCGTTGCGTTGCGTGGAATGATGGGGAACTCCCCCAGCGAGTAGGCGCGCAGCCACGCGGCCAAGTTCGGCTGGATCGTGACAAGCCGCTTCATGCGGACTTTCGAAACTTCGGGCTCGATGTGGATCACGCCGGTATCGACGCGGACCGATTCGGCCTGGAGCTTGCTGATCTCGCCATAGCGGATGCAGGGGCGCACGCCGGCAAAAAGCGGAATCGCGATGCACGGGACCAGCGCGCCGTCATGGACGCCTTCGACGTAGCGCATCAGTTCAGCGGCCCGCTCGGCGGAAATCGTCACGGCCGAGCCGCGGTGGTGGTTGATCCGGTGATGCGGCGTCTTTTCGACGGGGTTCGAGGCGATCCACTCGTGCTGGAACGCGTATTTGAAGAAGGTAGAGAGCAGGCCCCGCCGATTGTTGTAAGTCTTCAGGGTCGGATCGCCGCGTTCGAGATACGTCCGGACGATCGGCGCGGTGAATTGCGATACCGTCGCCTTCGGAAACAGCCGGGCGAGCGAATCCAGCTCGTTGCGAATGGAGCGAAGCTGCCGCCGGGAGAGCATGTCGCGCTCACACTCTTTGGTTTTCACTTCGAGATAGAGCTTCACGCCATCTACGAGCGGCTTCTCGTGTTCAGGTGCCCGGTAGTTCGCGAGCGCGAAGTCCACGTAGAAGCCCATATCGCGGGGACGACCTTCGAGACGTCCGAAAACGGCCTCGGCATCGCGCAGCTGGGCGTCGGTGAGGAACGTGAGGGCTGGCCGTAGGCCAACGGCGATTTGAGCGGCTCTGATTTCCAGCGTGCCTTTCTCCGCCGCGGCCTCTTCCCGCGTTGGGAAGTTCTTTCGGATGCGCACACCATGGAGCCAGCCGGAGACTCGCCAAGACGTGACGCCGTTGCGGTTCTCAAACCGGCTCACGGCAAATTTCGTTTCATTCATGCTTAGGTTGCCACGGCAACCGGCAACCTAGCTTCGGGCCAAAGTAAGTTGTTACTTGGTAACAACTAAATTGGCGGGATGGACGGGACTCGAACCCGCGACCTTCTGCGTGACAGGCAGACGCTCTAACCAGCTGAGCTACCACCCCGTGTGTCGGGAAAGAGGCGGAACGTAGAATCCCGAAAGGGTGAGTCAAGCGTGGTTTTCCCGTTTATTTCGCTTACCCATTCCCCCGGCCTTCCGACGAGCGTCAGCACAGTTCCTCCGCCGTGGACGCGTCGCGCGAAAACTTACCATGCACGGACGCCCCCCGCGCCCAAACATTCACCAACCGTCTCGCTGGCACGTCGCTTCGGCAATTCAGCCGCGGGCGAGGTCGTTCGGCGAACGGGCCTTTCGGCACACGTTTTTCGCTTCGTTCAGCGTCCGACAGTCATCCTTCAGCAGCTGTTCGCCGTGGTAGGCCGACCACGTGACCTCGAGTCGCTGATCCACCATTACGGCCTTTCGATAACAGGTGAACGTTTCGCCGCCCGAAGAGGCCTGATGGGTGTGAGGGGCGATGATGCGAAAGAGCACCGGGTGACGGTGCCGCCCGCGCCGTGAGATGCAAGGTGTCATTCCCGCTTTGTTTTCGTCGACGACCGGGGCATGCGCCACGCGGACGAAGGCGCGATGTCGCGGCGACCCATCTGGCTGCGCGATCGTGCGCGAATATTTTCAAAGAGTGTCGGGATCGTGAAATAAATAGCGCATTTATTAATATCCAAGATTACCCGACGCACGCTGCGAACCGCGTCGCTGTAATGTCGTTCCCCAACCAACCCCATCTTTCATTCACCCGGCGAAGCTCCTCGTTCACGTATATAGCCAGAGGTCGAAAATCCCGGTGCCGGTCTTTGGCACGTGTTTGCCCCTCTAGGCGGTCCGATTCCCGGCGGCTCGTGAAACGAGCGCGCCTGTGCGTTAGATTTCCGGTTTCATTCTTCGTTCGGCCTCATAAAGAGCCGTCACATCGGCTTTTTGTGCGCAAAGTCCGAGCTCACTATACTGTATTATATAGATTATAAAATGAAGTCTTTATTGGTCGGTTTGCGCGCGTCTTTGCGCGCTGGTGTTGTTCCTCTGCTGGCCGCGGCTGGCCTCATGCTTTCCGCTCAATCCGCTCAGGCCAATCCGCCGAGCCACGATCCGTCCCGGATTATCCGCAACACGGATGGCCGGTATTGGGTCTTTACGACGGGGCAGGGCATCTGGTGCATGTCGGCCAGCACCACGAGCTTTAGCGACTGGCGCGCCGAACGCGCGGTGTTTCCCTCGGGCTGGCCGAGCTGGATCGCGCAATACGTCTCGGGCTTCAACGGCAATTTCTGGGCGCCCGACGTCGTCAAGATCGGCACGACGTATTATTGCTATTATTCCTGCGCCGGCAGCGGTGCGCCGGCCGCCATTGGCGTCGCGACCGCGACCAATCTCGCGGGCCCGTGGACGGATCGCGGCATGGTCGTGGCGGGAAACAATGCGATCGACCCCGCCATTCTCGTCGACGGCAGCAATATGTGGATGAGCTATGGCAATTGGCAGAGCGGCATCGATCTGGTTCAGGTCAGCCAATCCACCGGCAAGCGCGTCAATTCGACGACGACTCATTTGATTCCGAATCAACAAGTCGAGGGACCCGCGCTCATCAAGAACGGCAGCTATTACTATCTGTTCTTCCAACGCGGCCTGTGCTGCAACGGCTGCAACAGCACGTATTACGTGCAAGTCGGCCGCTCGACGAGCGTGACGGGGCCGTATGTGGATCAGTCGGGTCGCGCCCTTTCGAGCGGCGGTGGCACCACGTTCCTGGCGAATCGCAACGGAAACGTGATCGGCCCCGGCCATATCGGTTACGGCGAGGGCAAGCTCACGTATCACTTCTATAACAGCAACGCGAGTTGTGCCGCCCAGCTGATGATTCGGAATCTCGGCTGGTCGAACGGCTGGCCGGTCGCGCAGTAGGGTTGTGGTTCGCGCGGCGTCTGTTCGGCCACGGCGGCTCGCCACGTGAGTATCGATTTAGCGTCATGCCCGGGTTCGCATCGCGAGCCCGGGCATTTGTTTGGCCGCGAGACGAACGCGCCGCGGGCGCGGCGTTGAATTGTCGTGTCACCGTTCCACGCTTCGCGCGTCTGGCGGGGACCGGGGCGCGATTTGCGAGCGGTTCGCTTTCACCTACCGGTTTCGACAATCCATCTACGCTATGTTGCCTCGTCGTCTCGCCATCCTTCCCTCGGTCCTCGCCTTGTTGGCGCTGCCGGTTTGCGGGCAGTCTCCCGCCGCCGACACGGCCAGTACGCCGGCCGGCAACGCGCCCCCGACAGCGACGACCTCGTCGGCCGCCGGCGCTGCGGAGTCCGGCCCCGGCCGGGCGGGGCGCAACCCACCCGCGTATCCCATCCCCTATGCGCCGGCGACCATCGATCAAATCCAAGCGGTGCTCGATCGAGTGTTGACGTATCTGGAAACGGCGAGCCCCGCGCGCGTCGTCGACCAGGCGACAGGTCAAACGGTGACGGATCTTTCCCAGCTACCGGAGCGTCCCGTGCTCGCTCGGGGCGATTTTCTCGCGATCAGCTACGAGTGGGGCGTCACCTACGCGGGCATGCTGCTCGCAGCCGACGCCACGAAGGACGCGCGGTACAGCCAATTCGTTGGGCAGCGCTTCGATCTCATCCGGACGCTCGCCGATCACTATCGCGCGCACCCGCCGAAGGATTTCGGCTTCCGCTTCCAATTTCGGTCGGTCTTGGCGCCCGCAACGCTTGACGATTGCGGCGCGATGGCGGCGGCGATGCTGAAAGCCCAACAAGCGAACGTGGGCGGCGACCTGAAGCCCATCATCAACACGTATCTCACGCACATCACGCAAAAGCAGCAGCGTTTCGAGGATGGCACGCTGGCGCGGAATCGTCCGCTGCCGAACACCCTTTGGCTCGACGACATGTACATGAGCATCCCGGCGTTGAGCCAGATGGGCAAATTCACGGGCGAAGCGAGGTATCTCGACGACGCCGTCCGGCAGTACGTGCAGTTCTCGCAGCGGATGTTCGTCAAGGAAAAGGGCCTGTTCATGCACGGTTGGGTGCAGGGCATGGAACCGCATCCGACCTTCCACTGGGCACGAGCGAACGGTTGGGCCGCGATGGCCGCGGTCGAATTGCTCTCGGCTTTGCCGGAGAATCATCCGGGTCGGGCTGACGTGCTCGCAACGTTCCGCGCTCACATGCGAGGCCTTGCCCTGACGCAGGGAATCAACGGCCTGTGGCATCAGCTGCTCGATCGCAGCGAGACCTACGAGGAAACGTCCGCCAGCGCGATGTTCGTCTTCGCGCTCGCCCGCGGCATCAATCGTGGCTGGCTCGATCCGCTCGCGTACGGCCCCGTCGCGTCGATCGGATGGAACGCCGTCACGAAAAAGGTGAACGACAAGGGGCAGGTCGAGGCCACGTGCGTCGGCACGGGCATGGCCTGGGAGCCCGTCTTTTATGCGTATCGTCCGACCAGTGTGTATGCGGCGCACGGTTACGGTCCGGTGTTGTTGGCGGGGGCCGAGATGATCGCCTTGCGTCGCGGTTCGGGCGAAAAGGCCGTGCTGCACGATGGCGGAGTGCATTACGGCGAAGCCGTCGGTCCGGTGCCCGGTGGAACGGGCGGCGCGAACCGGAAGCAGTGAGGCAATGAAGGGTCGCGCTCGTCTGCCGGCGGAGCATTGAGGTAGGGACGCCTCTCCGAGGCGTTTTGAGTTTCCGGTGCCGTTCCATCCGCCCATTCGTACCGAAAGGTAGGGCCCGACCTCCGGGCGGGCCGCCGGTGCGAAACGCTCACGCGTTCCGCTACGCGATGGCGGTCGGGACGACCGCCGCTACCTCAAGGCATTTCTGCTCTCGGTTTTTCTCTGCGAACTCCTCTGAAAATCCGATTTCGTGCCTTTGTGTATGTTTCGTGGGCTGCGTCACACATCCGCTCGCTGGCGCTCGCAGCTACGAAGGCAGGCTTGCTCGGTGACCTCTGTGTCGGAGCTCCGTGATCTCAGTGGCGACGGATCGGTTCGGATTTTGAGCGCCGCGCGAGATAGTGATTGTGGCCGCATCCGCCACCCTTCGATCATTGCGCGCAATGGTTCCGCCGCGCGCGCATTCCTCTACCGCTGGTTGGTTCGAGGAGGTGCGCCGCCGCTTCCTTGCCTGGTGGGGCGCCAAGCTGGTTGGAACCACCGTCGGGATGGCGGCGTTCTTTTTGGTCTATTTCTGGGTGGTGCGGCATCCGCAGTTTCCCGTTTCGATCATGCCGCTCACGCCCGTGGATCGCGCGATCGGGATTTGGTCGGCGGCGTTGCCGCTTTATTTGTCACTGTGGGTCTATGTCTCGCTCGCGCCCGCGCTCCTCTGCGATGGCCGTGAACTGGCGTCGTATGCCGTGACGGCGGTCGTGCTGAGCGCGATCGGGCTGGGGTGCTTCTTCTTTTGGCCGACGACCGTGCCCTCCTGGGAGGTCGAATGGGCGCGTTATCCGGGATTGGGTTATCTCAAAGCCGCCGACGCGGCCGGCAATGCCTGCCCGTCGCTGCACGTCTCGTTCGCCGTATTGAGCGGAGCTTGGCTTGATCGCTCGTTGCGCGAGCTACGCGCGAGGTCGGGATTACGCGCGCTTAACTGGCTGTGGTGCGTCGGGATTTCGGTTTCCACGATCGCGGTGCGGCAGCACGTCTTTCTCGACGTGGTCGCGGGCGCCGCACTTGGCGGGCTCGTAACGGCCGCGCATTTCGCGTGGCTGCGGACAGGACGGCAACGCCGGGCGGCCTAGCCGGAATGATGCAGCTCCGACGCCGGCTAATCGGAGTTGCGTCCGGGGTGGAGCCCGATGTCCCCATTGGGCTGATTGTAAAGCAGCCGAGCGGAGCCCGATGGGGACATCGGGTTCCACCTTCTCTGCGCGTTTTATTCGCCTAACTGCTCGGGGGACGGAACGACGCAGCGATAGCCTTGCGCCTGCAAACGCTCGAGCACGCGATGAATCGCGTTCACGCGAATTGCGGCGGGGATGCGCGGACCCTCGTGCAGCAGGAGGATCGATCCCGGCGCGACGTCGCGCGTGGCGCGCGCGGCTACGGCCTCCGCGTCCCCGCCAAGGCGCTCCAAGCCGCGCGCGCTCCAACCGATGCAGGCGAGGCCATGCGTGCGCAGCGCGGACGCGAGCCATAGATTCTTGATGCCCACTGGCGGACGAAACCGCGTCGGTCGCGCGCCGGCGCTCGCGAGCGACCGCAGGCCGGTCTCGATCTCGCGACGCACGCGGGCGGGCGACGCGCACCAAAACGAAGCGATGGGGTGGGTTTGCGTGTGATGCGCGACCTCGTGACCGCCGGCGACGATCGCTTGGATAAGGGAGGGATGCCGCGCCGCGTTATCGCCGATGACGAAGAAGGTCGCGCGAGCGCCATGCGTCGCCAGCAGTTCGAGAATCCGCGGCGTATCGTGGGGATCCGGACCGTCGTCGATGGTGAGCCACACCTCGTGGCGCGGCGTCGTAAAGCGTCGAGTCATCCGCACCAAGCCTTGGGCGCCCGGCACGAACATGTGGTAGGCGAGGAGCGCGTCGGGAACAAACCACAGCATTAAGGCACTGAACGGCGCACTCCGAACCAGCGCCAAGGCGGCGAGCTTGCCCGCCAGACTGAGTGTGAGCAGGAACCACACGGCGCCGCGCTCGCTTAGAATCCCCAGGAGTAACCGAGCGTGAAGCCGAGGGCATCGATGCCGGGATTGGGCTTCGTTTGTCCGCCGTTCGACATGTGTTGATACATGATGCCCGCGCTGATCCGCGCGTTTTTCGCCACGACATGCTCGATGCCGCCGCGAATGAACCAGTTTAGCGTGAAGTCCTGGCCTTGGCCGCCTTTGACGCCGCGCGAGTCAATCACGCCGAAGCCGCCGCCCGAGCCGGTGAAGAGCGACCACTTGCCCGTCTTATCCCACCACTCGACGGACGGGGAGCCGGAAAATCCGAGGTAATGGGATTCCGGTCCGTGTTGAACCCAGGTGCCGATCAGCGCGAGCCGGTGCCGCACGACCAGCGCGGAGCCGTCGCTAAAATCCCAGCCGAACGCTCGCGCTGAGCGCCAGGAAAGCTGCGTTGGCACGAGTCGGTACGGGATGGTCGTTCCGGTGCCGATTTCCCAAAGGATCCCGGATTCGACCGTGAGCGCGTTCGATTCCCAAGGGCGCGCCGGAGCGGGAGCCGGCGTCGGCTCGGCCGCGATCGCGACCGTGGAAAGAAGGAAGCCGAGCAGGGCGGTCTTGAAAGTTGGGTGCACCGGAAAGCGGCGAGCGGAGTCGATCAGCCCGGAAAGCGCGATCTCGAATTCCGAGCTCGATCTTTCGCCACAGAGGTCACGGAGCGCCGACACAGAGGACACGGAGCAAGGCTTGTTCTCATCTTCGCTCATCAGCGCTGATTGGATTGCAGATCAGCGTTCCAACGGATCGCCCCTTTGTAGCTGGGCTCCGCGAGCCCGGCCAAAATCGTTCTCTTTATCGTATTCGTTCTCGTTCTCTCGGTTTTCGCCATTCCGGGACGGGCCGCTCGGAGATCGGGCCCTACCCATTGCAATTCGAATAGGTGGCCCGGCAATGGACCCTGAAACTCAGTGCGTCTGGGAGACGCCCCTACCTCCGGTAGCGGCGGTCGTCCCGGACCGCCACGTGGCGGAACGCGTGAGCGTTTCGTCTGGTAAACGTTGGCCGTCAGGGACGACGGGCGCTACCTTGCACCTCGGGCGCGACCGCACGGATCTACCTTTGACGCCGAGGATTTCCCACCGGCATAGTGCGCGGCCCATGGCGAGTGTCTCTCAATCGATTCGGGTGCGCTGGACGAGGAAACACCTCGTGCTTGCGATCGCGCTCGTCGCGCTCGCGGCAAGCGCATGCCTGCTCGCGTGGCGGCTCGGCCTCATGGCGATGCTGAACGGCGCGGTCGAGCGGCTGCGCGCAGCGGGACCGATCGTGTTTTTCACTGCGATGGCCTTTCTGCCGTCGGTCGGCTTTCCGCTCATGGCGTTCACGTTGGTCGCGGGTCCGGTCTTCGGCCCGACGCTCGGCGCTGGCTGGGTCATTACCTGGTCGCTCGTCGCGCTGACGGTCAATTTGCTGCTGACGTACTGGCTGGCCGATCGCGCGGTGCGTCCGCTCGTCACGCGTTTGCTCGCCTATTTTCAATTCCGGCTGCCGGAGAACGTCGGCGGCGATGCCTGGCAATTGGCGCTGATCGTGCGGCTCACGCCCGGGCCGCCGTTTTGGTTGCAAAGCTACGCCTTAGGCATGGTGCGTGTCTCGCTCGTGCCGTATTTGATCGTGTCGATTCTCGTTACGGGCGGGTACGTCGTGGCGCTCATCTGCGGCGGTGACGCCATCGCGCAAGGCAACGGGCGGATAGCCGTCATCGCGGCCGGCGGATTGGTGGTCTGCGCTGTCGTTCTCCACACGTGGCGGAAACGAACGATGGCCGTGAATCGGGCCGCGTCGCCGACGAATTCGGTGCCGAGCTTTCGCATCGCGATCGACGGGAAGAATCGCACCGCCTCCGATGCGGGGCTGCCGGTGCTAGCCGGCGAGGCCGCCGAGAATCTTTTCGGCGCGCCGCAACCGAGCGGACGGTCCGGGGCGTTCGCACTTTTTCGGACGGGCGACTGGCTGATTGGCGCGGCGACCGTTCCGTTGTCCGAAGGGCTCGAAGCAACGACCCGACGGCTCTACCGCGATTTATTCGAAGCGACGCGCGGCTGGCATGTCGCCCGAATTTGGAACTACGTGCCGGCGATCAACGAATCCGATGCGCAGGGCTTGGAGAATTATCGCGTGTTTTGCCGCGCGCGTTCCCTGGCCTTCGAGCAACACTATGGTGAGGAGTTCAAAGCCGTGTTGCCGTCGGCGTCGGCCGTCGGAACCCAATCCGCCGAACTTACCGTGGTTTTTGCCGCGTGCGCACCCTTGCCGCGGCACGTCGAGAATCCGCTGCAGGTGCCGGCTTACGACTACCCGCAAGAGTATGGTCCGCGTGCGCCATGTTTCGCGCGCGCAACCGTGGTGTCCGGCAACGATCGCGCGACCGTGTTTATTTCCGGCACGGCGGCCATTCGCGGTCATGCGACCGTCGCGCCCGACGCCTTGGACGAGCAGCTGATCTGCACGATCGAAAATCTGCGCGAAATTTCGGCGGCGTGCGGACTCGGCGCCGATCTCGACCGCGCCGGCGCGTCGCGGCGTCATTTCAAAGTTTATCTTCGGCGTCCGGCGGACCAGCCGGTCGTCGCCGCGACGTTGTCGAAAACCTTGTTGCGATCGGGAGATCGGGTTTCCTACCTGCACGCCGATATTTGTCGGGCGCCGCTGTTGGTGGAGATCGAAGCGACCTTGTTCGACGCGGTTGTGCAGAGAAGAGGCTGAAACGCCGGCCCGGGGAATCTCTCTCTAAACTCCCGCGGATCGCGCGAATATACGCGGATCATGCAACGATCATTCATCCGCGTTGATCCGTGTCATCCGCGGTGGTTCGGCGATGTAGAAGAAGCGTGTGCGACACGCGGACTCGTTCTCGTAATCTCGCTCCTTCTCTCAGCCGAACACCCAAGCAACGGGAAAGCTAATCTTCGGCGATCAGCATCAAGGCGGTCCCGCCGTTCGAGCCCAGGCCTCGCCGAACGCCAACGCCTGCACCGCGCGCGTATCCATTTTGCCGCGAGCGGTGATCGGTAATGCCGGCACGACCACGAGCTTCTTGGGGATTTTCCACGGCGCGGTGTCGGCGAGCAGTTCCGTTCTCAATTCCGTCGCCGTCCGATCGGTGGCGACGACCGCGCCCAGCACGCCTTCGCTCGCCCCGCTGATTCCCACCCAAACCTCGCGCACGCCGCCAAGCCGGCGCAGGCGGTCGCTCACTTCGCCGAGATTCAAGCGGCGGCCGGCGACCTTCACGGTCGTGTCGCGTCGCCCCAACAGCGTCAGCCGACCACGCGCATCCAAGGTTACGCGGTCCGGCATCACCCAGGCGCTCTGTCGGCCGCTTCGGCTCCGATTGCCATGGGTAAAAACGGCCGCGCTGCTCACGCGCAACGTGTGCCGGCGCCCCACCGTCAACTCGACCCCGCGCATCGCCTGGCCGACGTGGCCGGCCAAGGCGCCTTCGCCGCTCCGGTCGTACGCAATGCCGCCCGTCTCGCTCGAGCCGTAAAAACTGTGAATCCGCCGACCGAAGCGGCCGGCGAAATCGCGCGCCACCTCGGGGGACAACGGCGCGCCCGCGGAGATCGCCAGCCTCAAGCTTGGCAAGGTCACGTCCGACGCCGCCAGCGCTCGCCACAAGGCGGGCACCCCGGGGAAAACCGTCGGCCGCCACCGCGCAAAATCGGCCGCAATCGCATGCGGCAACGGCGCGCTGCCGCAGACCATCGACACGCCTCGCGCCAGCAAAGGAATCGCGAGATTGCCCAGCCCATAGGAATGACCGAGGGGAATCAGCGCATAATTCAGGTCGCTCTCGTCGAATCCCATCGTGCCCATGATGTGGCGTCCGTCCGCGAGCAGTTGGTCGTCCGTGAACGCGAGCGCACGGGGATTTCCGGTCGTCCCTGACGTGAGCTTCACGAGACAGATCGCCGGATCGCGATAGGCCTTCGGTTTCGGCAGCGGCTCCAGTGTGGCGCCGTCCCACCAGGCTGCCGCGCGAAGCGCGGCGGCGAGCCGGCGTTGCGAGGCCGGCGGTTCCGACGCGTCGACCGGCACGGCGACGACGCCGGCCTTGAGGAGCCCAAGGAATATTTCCAGCCACCCCATGCCATTCGGAGCGGCGAAAACCACCGGTCGACGGGTTACCGGGAGCGAGTCGGGAAGGTGACGAGCGCGCCACGCGGTGGCACGGACATCGAGTTCGCGAAACGTCGCGACTGCGCCATCTGCCGCCTGCACCAGCGCGCGTCTGCGGCCGTGCGTGCGCACGAGGCGATCCCATGCGGCGAGCAAGGCGGCGCTCATTTCTTTTCTCCCAAGCCAGTCAAATGCTCGAATTCGATCACGAGCAGCGCCGCAACCACCATGAGCGCCACGGTCGAGCCGAGTGCTCGCACGACGGGAATCCCGCTCAGCGCGAGCACGCCAAAGGACGCCGCGGTGGTGAGCGCCGACATGCGGACGGACACCGGAGGCGCTTCGCGCCGATACGCGGAGGTGGCCGAGAAGATGGAATAGTTGTGCGTGAGACAGACGCCGAGGAAAGCGCCGAGCAGATGAAACAAGTTCAGCGGGTGGCCAAGCCAGCCAAAGACACCGAACACGCCGAGGCACGCGCCGCACGGGATCGCGAAGATGCGCAGGCCGTCGCGCAACCCGTACGAGAGAAAGACGCCGGTCCCGACGATCGCCAGGCCGATGGCGCTCAGCCAAAGCGCCGATTGCCGGTAGCGCGCGAAAATGCGGTTGAGCGATTGAAGCTGGCTCGCGCTGACCGTGTGCAAGTCGGCCGGTGGTGGAATCGCCGGCGCACCGCGCGCGACCGTCACAAACCAAGTCAGCGGCTGGCCGACATGCAGCAGCAGGCCCATCGGGCCCGCGAGTTTTTGGTGCAGCGCGCTCACCGCGGCGTCGAGGTCCGCCGGCTTGGCGGCGCCGGCGTGCTGCCGGTACGCGTCGAAAAACGGTGCGAATGCGTCGGCTTCGAAGCCCGCCGCGATCAATGCCGCGCGGAGTTGATCCGGGAATTCCGCGTGCTGACGTTCAAACGCCACGGCCGTGGCATGCGTCGCGAGCGTTGGGACCACGGCGCTGAGGCCGATGGTCCGCGTGCGACCGCCGTTCGTTGTGCGCAACCAGGCCTCGAAACGATCGAGCGCCGCACGGGCTTCGCCGATCGAATTGCCATAGGAGAGATAAATCGTGCGTTCCTCTTTCTGCCCCACGAGCGCGCGGATCCGCGCGTCCTCGCGCTCGAGCGCGCGCGAAGGGATTTGCAGATCCCGGATATCGTCCCGCCAGGCGATCCAGGCCAATCCAGGCAGCGCGACGATCCACAAGCCGATCAGCCAACGGCGAAACGTGCGGCGCGCGCGGGCGGGAAAAAGGGCGCCGCCGCGCGGCGTGCGCGTTGCGAGAAACGGATTTCTCACCGTGGAAAAATACACGATCGCCGCGCCGAGCGCGCAGATCAGGCCGGTGCCGACGAAGACGCCGAGTTGCCGGATGAAGGGCAGCTCCGAAAACAAGAGCAGCGCAAATCCCGCGACCGTCGTCAGGCAGCTCGCAAGCAGCGGCTTGGCCAGGCGCCGCACTTTCTCCCAGTAATCTTCCTCCGGTCGCACCGGCGGCTGCATGAACAAATAGAAACCGTAATCGATCGCGACGCCCGTCAGCAACGAGCCCACCACGAAGACCATGATATGCAGCCGTGCGAAGACCACGGTGGAGCAAACCCACGCGCCCAGGACCGAAAGGCCGACGACGGGAATCAAGTGGAGGCCGCGATGGACGTTGCGGATAAACGTGAATGCCACCGCCAACACGGCGGCGAGCGAGAGGGCGTTGAGCCAAGTGACTTCATGCTCGATGCGCGCACGGCTTGCCGCGGCGAAGCGGTTCACGCCGGTATACGCCACCGTGAAGCCAGGAAAAGCGCGGCGCACCGTGGCGACGGCGCGCTCGATCGCGGCGAACGCCGGCGCTTGTCCCGCCTCGCTCAACGGCGACGCGGCGAGCCGGGCCCAGACGACGGTCGGCGCAGCGGCGTCGGCCGCCGCCGGCGATTGCACGAGCGCCGAGCCGTCCTTCAGCCGGTCGACGACTCCGGGCATGAGCAGCAAGGGATCGGAGGGAACGATATCCTGAAACGCGACGGCTTCCGGTGTGCTGAGAAATCGCGTGAGCGCCTCCGTGGTGTCGCGTGCCAGCCAGGCGGGAAAGGCGTCGGTCGCGCCGCCCGTCTTCGCATACGCGGCTGCGCGTTCCTCCAGCCATGTGGGAAAGAGCAAGGTGAAGCGTTGGTCGAACAACTCGCGGCCCAGCGCGTCGCGTGCGGACACATCGCCCATGAGCATCGCTTCGGCAAAAGCGGGGTCGCGTCCCAGCGCCGTGACGAACTGCGCCGCCGCCTCCGGCGGCGCCGGGCGGCTTGCTGTAGCCGGGGCTCCAGACCCCGGTTGGCCCGATGTAGCTGGGGTCTCAGACCCCGGCCCGCCGGCCTCTGGGAGGCCAGCTACAACTGAGCCCGGCCCGTCGGCCACCGTCAGTTCGAAAAACATCGTCCGCGCCTCGGCCTCGCTTGCCAGCGAGCGCACCAGCGCGAGCTCGGGCGCCCGCTCGTCGGCGGGAATCAGATCAAGGGCGTCGGTCGAGATCTTTTTGGTGTAGTCGAGCCGCCACAGCCATGCGCCGCCGAGCAGGGCGACCGTCGCCAGCACGGCCCAGCCGAAAAATTGGCGGCGGCGAAAGGTCATGCGCTCAACGGAAGAAGCGCTTCAGCTCATCGGCCGTAAACGGAGCGGGCGAACGCGGCGGGGTGATCGCAATCTCGATCGTCTGCGTCGCCGTGCGGCGAATTTCGATGTGCCGGATCGTCGCGCCCTCGCCCGCCACGGTGATCCGGCCCACGCTGTGGCGCAGCGTTTCGGTGCGCGGCACGAGCGCGAGAAACCAGACCGGGCCCGCCCGCCGGCCGTACAGCTCGAAATCTTTTTCCAAGCCGGCGAAATCGAAGTGGAGGATGCGCAGCAAGGCATCGTTCGCCGCCGCGGCTCGCGGATCGGGCGGCGGGGCCTTTTCTCCCGCTGGCGCGCGAACGAGCACGCCTTGCGCGTCGAGAATCACCGTGCGCTCTTCCGGCGTCAGATAGTGCAGGCTCAACCCATGCGCGGCGGAAACGCGGACTTCGCCGGTGAGCACGACGGGGTCTTTTTTAAATGGAAAACGCCGGCGCTCCGTGAAGTCCGCCGTGGTGTCCGGATGGTGGGTGAAATCCGCGATGAGATCGTTCCACGCCGGCGCGCCCGCCGGGAGCCGATGCTCGGGAGTGACGAGTTCGTTCGTTTCGGCGCCGCGACTCGCGCCGCCAATCGCCATCAACACACCGAGCATCGCGGCCGCGGCCCGACTGGCGCGGCGATGCCGCAGGGCGGCGGGCCAGCGCCAGAACAGCAATTCCACGATGAGTCGCGTGTGCATCCAGACAAGCGTGGCGTTGTCGCGGAGATAGTGGAAATGCGAAACGCCGCCTTCCGCGCGCGAGAAATATTTGACCGGCGCCGCGAGATTGAGCGTCGGCACGCCCGCCCAACCGAGCCGCACCGCCGCTTCCGTGTCGAAGTCGTACCGCCGTGCACCGCGGCGCGGACCAAGCTCCGCGAGCAGCGCCGCGAGCGGATAAACCCGAAAGCCAAACAGCGGATCGGCGACCGCTTTGCTGAGCAGTTCGAAGTGGACGAGTCCGATACTGAGCTTTCGGCCATGAAGCCGCTCGGCGGGAATATTCGCCGGAAAAATGGGCTGCCCGAGAATCAGCGCCTCGGGCTGCCGCTGCGACGCCGTCATGAACTCCGCAATGCTTTCCGCCGGATGCTGCGCGTCGGCGTCCATGACCAGCGCGTGGGTGAAGCCGCGTTCGCGCGCAACGCGGGCTCCGGCCAGGACCGCAGCGCCTTTGCCGGAATTCTGCGGCAACACGAGGACGGTCAGGGTGGGTTCGGTCTGTGCGAGCGCGAGCACCGCTTGTTCGCTGCCGTCGGTGCTCCCGTCGATGACGACCATCACCGGCTGCCAATGACGCAGCACGTCCACCACGACGTCGCGTAGCTGCGGACCCGTATTGTAGGACGGCAGCAAAACGAGATGCGTCGGGGAAACGGTCATACGCGCACGCAGCGAACTGACGCCTCGGTTGAACCACGAATGGACACGAACGAACACGAATAAGGATTTATTCTCCGCGATTCGTGTGAATTCGTGTCCATTCGTGGTTTATCGGCTCAGGCAAGCGGTCGCGACGATGACGGGCAAGCTGTGTTGCTGGTTGGCGCTATGCGAAACCAAGCTTCGATTTCGGCGGCCAATGTTTTCGCGTCCGTGTCGGGGTCGGTCGCGATATGGGGACCGAGCGCGACATCGATGTGCGCGGGAAACTTCGGCAATCGCCACCAGGCCCGACCTTTGGTCAGGACGTCGGAATCGGTGGTGATCCGTACGAGCTGAATCGGCGCGCGTGCGCGTTGGGCGATGAGCACGAACCCGGGCTTGAACGGCAGCAACGCTTGGCCCGGCGGAGTGCGCGTGCCTTCCGGAAATACGACTAGCGTATTGCCGGCGGACACCTTTGCGCCGGCGGCGCGCACCAGTTCATGCCCGCCATCGTTCCCCAGGTAGCCCGCACGCCGCGCGGCGGCGCCGAGCACAGGGTTGCGCCGAATCGCGGGCTTGAAGATGCACACCGCCTCAGGGACGCGCGCCAGCAAGCAGGTGATGTCGATCAAGGCCGGATGATTCGCCGCGAGCACAAGCGCGCCGCGTGGCACGGACTCGAAGCCGTGGTAGCGCACGTACACGAGGTGCATCCCTTCGCACCAGGCGTGGAAGAGCGCGAAATGCCGGTGAATCAGTCGCTGGAAAAAACGCTCCGTGCGCTCGCTGACCGGCAGCCAGCTGAATACCAGGCTCAGCGTGCTCAACTCGACGCCGCCTAGCCCGAACAGCAGCAGCGTGAGATAGTAAGCGAGGAGTTGATATACCGAACGGAGAATCATGCGGCGAACGAGGCGGCGCTTACGCGGGCGCGGCAGAGGCCTCCGGGTTGAGCGGGAGAAAGTTGAACCACAGGTAGGGATGCTGCACGACGAGCGCTTCGAGCTGCGTGAGCACGCCTTGAAAATGCTCCCGCGCGGCGCGCAGATTTGTGGGTCGATCGGCGGCCGCGTTCGGAATGAAAACGGGCGAGGAAACGACGTGCAGCGTGTCGCTGCCGCACTCCGGCACCGCGGTGCAGAACACGACGGGCCGGTCGAACATCACGGCGAGATGATAAACCGTGAACGGAAAGAGTCGCGGCGCGCCGAGAAACCTGAACGGCTCGTTTTTCGCGCTGAATTCGAGCCGGTCGCATTTGAGCGCCAGCGATTCGCCCGACTCGATCGCGGCTTTGAGATCGAACAGCAGATGCGCGGGGTCGTTGACCCAAAGAAACGAAACTTGCTCGCCAAAGCG
This sequence comes from uncultured Opitutus sp., assembly GCA_966252355.1. Classification (GTDB taxonomy): domain Bacteria; phylum Verrucomicrobiota; class Verrucomicrobiia; order Opitutales; family Opitutaceae; genus ER46. The sequence continues at coordinate 28,095 of CBINOT010000029.1, forward strand.
CGCGCCGAGCCAGCGCGTGTCGGTCGAATTGCCCACTTGGAGCCGGAGGATCGAGACCCGCCGGCCTCGTTCGCTCAGGAGATAACCCAGCAAATCGGAGCCGCCAAAATGGAAGGTGCCAAACAGGGCGGGGCGGTCCGAGCGCACGAGCGATTCGAACGCGGCCTCGTTTTCCGGCGCCAGCACGCAGCGCACCGCGGCGCCGCGTCCGGCGCGGAGCGTCAGCAGCAGCACGTCGGCGAACGAATGGAAATGCCGCCACACCTCGGCGAGCCGCGCCGGCCGGCCGAGAACCACGGCGAGATAGGCGTGCGAATGCGCGCGTTGCGCCGGCATGCATAGGACGCCGACCCAGGTGCCAATCCTCAACGCGGGGCGAAAGAGGCAGCGCGGCCAGGTCCGCTCCGCCCACGAGAGAAAGGCATAACCGCATTCCGGCCCCGGATTGCGCCGGGCGGCAAACCCCGCACTCATGACCACGTCAGTTCCCAAGAGCCGACCGCACTGCGCCAGGCGAGCGGCCGTCGTTCGGCGAGCGTGGCGGCGAACGCTTCCAGCGTCGGGTCCGATTCGTTTCCCGCTAACCCCGGCGTGAAGCGAACGCGACCGACGGCGCGCGCGGCCTCGCGCGTCAAAAGCGCCGCGAAGGCGAACGAACCCGCCGATGCCATGGCATGTTCGAGCAACCACGTGCCGCGCTCTTCGCCGCCCAGCAGCGCCACGCGCGGCGCCGTTTCAAGCAACGCGGTGGTCAAAGCGTGTTCGACCAAACGGACGCGCCCCGCGAGCGGCCAAAGGCGGGCGATCGGTTGTTGCCGGCCGATCAATACTTGCTGCACGCCGCCGGGATGAATCGACGTTTGGAAGAGCAGCGGACTCGCCGCGGGAAAGCTCTGCAAAAAATCTTCGAGCGCGCGCGTCTCGGCGAAGGTCGACGCGAACACCATCGCGTCGTCCGGATGGAGCGGCGCGCCGTCGAGCGCCGAGCCGAGCAGCATGCCGAGATGGGTCATGCGACGCAGCGCCGTGCGCGGAAATTTATCCGCCAGCCGGACGCGCGCCGTCGCGACCGTCTCGTCGTCCGCCGGCCGCTCCACCTGCACATGATGGATGAATCGCTCAATCATGGGTGAGCAGCATCGCGGCGTGCGCGCCGCCGAAGGCCTTGCTGGTGAGAATCGCCGCGTCGAAGGCCGCGGGAGAAAACGGCTGGAGCGCGACCGTGTCGGTGAAACTCGGCGCCGTCCCGCCCACCGTGCCCGGGATTTGGCCGGCGCGCAGCGCCGCGAGGGCAACGGCGAGTTCGACGAGACCGCAACTGCCGAGCGTGTGGCCGAGGCTGCCTTTCCAACCGGCGAGCGGCGCGCCGGGAAATTGCCGCGCGAGGACCTCGGCTTCCAACCGGCCAGCCTCGAGCGTGCCCGTGCCGTGGCCTTTGATCCACACGCGGCGTCCCGCCGCCACGTCGCCGATCGCGGCGGCGCACGCGGCGAAACCCGCGCCGTCGGGTTTGTTGCCCGTGAAATGAAACATCTCGTTGTGCAAGGCGTGCGCGGCGATGCGGAACGGGCCGGCGTCGCGCGCCAGCACCGCGAACGCCGCGCCGTCGCCGAGGCCGATCGAGCCGGTTTCGCGCGCGGTGTACGGCGCCGGCATCGCGCCGTTCAGAATTTTCAGGCTGTGAAAGCCGCCCGCGACAAACGGGCTGACGAAATCGAAGGAGAACACCAGCACGCGGTCGGCGAGTCCCGCGTGCAACAATCGCGCGGCATGCGCCAAGCCGAGATGAGCGGTCACGCAGGCGTGCGAAAACACCTGCACGTGCTCGCCCCAGCCGAATTCGCGCTGGAGCAACTCCACGCTGGCGAACGGCGTCCCGTGAGTGAGGTGACGCGCGTCGCGATCGCGGGTGAACGCGTATAAGCTGCCCACGCCGAAATTGCTGCTGGTGACCATGACGGGCGTACGCGACCCGCCCCATGGGCCCTCGGGTATGATGCGACGGAGTGCTTGCAATGCCGCGCACCAACGCGGCGGGACGGTTTCGTCCATGGGACCGACCAGCGCGAGCGGGACGAGATCGCCGCCGTCCCGGCCGAGCACGGGTCGCAGCTCCAGCGCGCGCCGGGCCGAGAGCAACGCGGCGGTGGTCGCGACCGCGTCGCCGAACGGCGTCAGGCAATCGCACGCTTCGATCCCCGCGGAAAGTGGCTCGGCCGCGACGCTCATTCCGTCGGCCGGCTAGCGGTTGCCGGGCAGGTTGGCGCGGAGGAAAGCGGCGAGGGTGTTGACGCTGGCGAGCGCCTGGCGCGATTCCTCGCTGCTGCCGATCTTGACGCCAAATTCTTTTTCGATCGCGAGCACCAGTTCCAGCGCGTCGATCGAGTCGAGGCCGAAACGCGGCGAGCCGATGAGCGGTTCGTCGTCCGGAATGTCTTCCGGCCGGACGTCGTCGAGCTTGAGCGTCGCGATAATCAGGGTTTTGAGCCGATGCGTGAGGGAGTCAGCCACGGTAAGAATCAGGCGGGACGACGCAGCACATGGCAAACATTGCTGCCGCCGAATCCGCTGCTGTTATTGAGGACGAGACGCGGCGCCTCGTCGAGCGAGGTGCGAGGAAGATCGAGGCCGTCGCAAATCGGGTCGGGCTCTTCCAGGTGCGCGGCGCCGGGGATGAAGCCGTCCGCGATCGCCAGCGCGCAGAAGGCGGCTTCCATGGCGCCCGTGAGCGAAAGCCCGTGGCCAGTCAGCGCTTTCGTGCTGCTGATGCGCGGCTTGGCTTGCCGCGCCGTGAAAATCCCGTGCAGCGCGAGCGCCTCCGAGCGATCGCCCGCGGGCGTCGACGTGGCATGGGCGTTGACGTAGTCGATGTCGCCTGCGTTTACCCGCGCATCGGTCAGCGCGCGGCGCATCGCTTCGCGCAAACCCGCGCCTTCGGGGTGCGAGGCTGCGACGCTGTGACCATCCCCGGCTTGGCCCCAACCGACGAGCTCGGCGTAAATCCGCGCGGCGCGTTGCCGGGCGAGTTCCGCGCTTTCGACGACGAGCGCAACGGCGCCGCCGGTGCCGACAAAGCCGTCGCGACGCCGGTCGAACGGCCGGGACGCCGTTGCGGGATCGGGGTTGTTGGACAATGCCCGCAGGCTGGAGAATGCGACGACGCTCTCCGCCGTCATGTCCTCGGCGCCGACAACGAGCATCCGTTGTTGCCGGCCGAGGCGAATTTCGTCCATCGCGTAACCGAGCGCGTGACTCGAAGACGCGCAGGCGGAGACGAAGCCGCAGACCGCGCCGGAGATTTTGAAATGCGCCGCGAGATTGAAATTCAGCGTGCCCGCGATCGAGGAGATGATCCCCATCGGATTGCCGCGCTCGCCGCGGGTTGCGCGCATTTGTTCGAGGAAATGGCCGAGCAAAAAAGGCGAGCCGGCCGAGGCGCAAAAGAGCCCGGTGTCGCCGTTCGCGACCGCGGCGGCGTCGAGCCCGGCGTCGGCGAGCGCTTGCTGCAGTGCGCACACCGCAAAAACGCCGTGCGGGGCGAGCCCGCGCAGGAGTTCCCGATCGACCGTGAAGTTTTCCGGCCAGCGCCAGTCGCGCCAATTCGGGGAGGGAAACGAAAATCCCTTCAGCGTGCCGGCGACTTTGACCGGCAGGTTGGGGTTGGCGAAAAACTCGACGGCTTCGAAACCGTGGCGCAACTCGCGGAGGTTGCGCACCACCGTCGTGCGGTCGTGGCCGATGCTGGTGACGAAACCCAGGCCGGTGATGACGGGCAGCGGCGCCATGCGGGACCGGCCTCGGTCACGAGTTTGCGCCGCCGGCGACTTTGCGGCCGATGAAGCCGCGAAGGTCGTCGAGCGTGTGCACCTGAATGATTTCCTGGTTCGAGATGTTGATGTTGAACAACTCTTCCGTGAAAAAAACCAACTCGGTGATCGCCAGCGAATCGAAGCCCAGATCGTCGATCAAGCGCGTGGCCCCCGGCAATTGGGCGAGCGGAGTGGCGGGGGCGCTCGGGATGAAGTCGGCGAGGATCGCAAAGATCACCGTGTCCAGCTCCGCCGGAGACCGCGTCGCTTGAAATCGCTGAAACGCCGCCCGGGCTTCGGCGGGCAAATGCTTGAGCCGGTCTTCCTGCTCGGTGGTGGGAGTAGATTTGGCGGCGGAGAAAGGTGCGGCGGAACCCATGATGGAGGCGGGCGAGCGTGGTGTCGGCTGGAGCGAACTCAGGAAGCGGGGGCCGTCTTTGGCTTGACCGCGGTGTATTCGCTGAAAAGGCCTAGGACGACTTTGCGTTGTACTTCGACCAGGCCGGCAGCGCCAAGCGCATTTAACACTGATGCCGGCGGCACGCACGCATCCATCGTCTCCCAGTAGTAATGCATCATGTCGCGGGCATCCTTGCTCCGAGTGAATAGGCGCGTGAGAAAGGGATACAGGCGGCCAAAGTAGAGCCGGAAGAAGAACCCCGAAATCCGCCCGGCCGGTTTCGTGATTTCGAGGATCAGCAGCTTACCGCCCGGCTTGAGCACGCGACGATACTCGCGGAACGTGGCTTCGAGGCTGGTCACATGACGGAGGGCGTAACCCATCGTCAGAAAGTCGAACGCATCGTCCGGCAGCGGCATCTGTTCCGCGCGGCCGAGCACGAATTCGGCGGGCAGCTTGGCGCGCGCGACCTCCAACATGCCAGCGCTCGGATCGAGGCAGGTGATGTGGGCGGCGGTGCCGAGAATCTTCGCCGCCTCGACGGCGACCAACCCGGTGCCGCAGGCGACATCCAGTAAACGATGACCGGGACGGAGGCCCTGTTCTTTCAAGGCGTGGCGACGATACCACGCGCCGGTGTGGAGGAATCCCCAATCGACGACCGAATCGTAGTGCTTGGCGCCCTTGTCGAAGAGCCGATTGACGAAATCCGGCTTGGCTTCGGGCGTGGCGTAGTGGGACGCCAGCGTTGGGTGCGGCAGCATAATTACCAACGTGGCCCATTCGGAGTCGAATACCAGCCGAAAGCCCGAAGGTGATGCTCGCGAGTCAATTGACCGTAGGGCCCGACCTCCGGGCGGGCTGTGCATGATCGGAAGTCCCAAGCGGCCTTCTAGGGACGCAAAAGAAAAGCAGCATTGCGCCATCACGCGATGGAGGCGCCCCGATCCCTTCCCGACGTCATCGATCCCAGTGTCATCCATTAGATGACACTTCCTCGCCGTGACGGCGCCCGGGGGCGAAATCCCAGTGTCATCTAATGGATGACACTATGCTTAGCGGCCCGCTCGGGATCGGGCCCTACCAATTATCGACTCCGGATTTGAAGCACCTTCGAGTTTCGCGTTACGTCAGGCGACGAAGTATCCTATGCGACTTGCGCGACGACTCGGTTGGGCGATTTTTATTCTCGGCGCGGCCGTGCTCACCGCGGCGGAGCAGGCCGCGGCGCACGCCCCGGCAGTCGCGACCGCGTCGGACTCCGCCGAACCCCGACTCGCCGTCGTGATCAGCCTCGATCAGTTTCGCGCCGATTACTTGGTGCGATTTCGGCCGTTCTTCGCCGAGGGCGGCTTCGCCCGCTTCTTGAACGAGGGCGCCGTCTTTACCGAGTGCTATCACCGTCACGCCTCGACCAACACCTCCAACGGTCACGCGACGATGATCACCGGCGTGCATGCCAACGTTCACGGCATCATCGGCAACGATTGGCTCGATCGTGAAACCCTCGTCTCGAGCAGTTCGGTCGGGGATCGGTCCAAGCCCCTGGTTGGTGCGGCGGCGTCGGCCACCCGGCTGCCCGGCGGTGAAAACTCCGGCGTGTCGCCGCAACGCCTGCGCGCCGCGACGATCACCGACGAGGTGAAACGCCGCTGGGGCGCCGACGCGCGCGTGATCTCGCTGTCGATCAAGGATCGCCCGGCAGTGCTGATGGGCGGACATGCCGCGGACGGCGCGTATTGGTTCAGCCGCGGCCGATTCATTACCTCGCAGTACTATCGCGAGGCGCTGCCGGAGTGGGTGGATGCGTTCAATCGCGAGGCGCGGGCTGACAAGTTATTCGGACAAGAATGGACGCGTTTGCTCGACTCCAAGCGTTACGACGAGGTGCAAGGACCTGATGAAGCCGCCGGCGAGGAGACGCGGCTTGGTTTGGGCGGCACGTTCCCGCACCGAATCGACGGCGGGCAAGCGACGATATCGGACAAGTTCTACGAGGCGTTTCGGACGACGCCGTTCTCGAACGAATTGCTCGCGGAATTCGCGCAGGCCGCGGTGCAAGCGGAGCAATTGGGGCGGCACAAGGGCGTGGATATGCTCTGCGTGAGTTTTTCGCAGACCGATTACTGCGGCCACGCGTACGGTCCCGATAGTCATGAGCTGATGGACAGCGTGGTCCGGCTCGATCGGATCCTCGCCGGGTTCTTCGCATTCCTCGATCGAGTGATCGGGGCCGGCAAGTACACGGTCGTGTTGACGTCCGATCACGGCGTCGCCCCCTTGCCCGAACGCGTCCGGGCGGCAGATCCCGACACGACCGCTGGCCGCTTCAACGCGGCGGCGTTCGTTCGTGCGGTTGAGTCGGCGCTCACGGCCGAATTCGGCAGCCCGCCGGAAAATGCCTATTGGGCCGCGCGCGACAGCAATGGCTTTCGGTTTCGCGCGCAGACCTTGCAGGCGAAGAACGTGTCGCCGGCCCGGGCCGCCGAGGTCGCAAAGAAAGCGCTCTTGGCGTTGCCGCAAGTGGCGACGGCGTTCACGCGCGACGAACTCCTCGCGGCTCCGGCGCAAGGGGACACGCTCATCGCGCAGGTCCGGCGCAGTTACAATGCGGAGCGGAGCCAAGACGTCGTGTTCATTTTCAAACGGAACGTCGTCGATCATTCGCCGGCGGGCACGAACCATGGCACGCCGTACGAATACGACCGCCACGTGCCGTTGCTCTGGTATGGCGCGGGCGTTCCGCACGGCGTCCACCACAACCTCGTCGGCACGGATCAACTGGCGCCGACCCTCGCCGCGATCCTCGGCGTCGCAAAGCCCGCCGAGGCGCGCGCCGAACGGTTGTTCTGAATTTGTAGGACCCTACCTTAGGCATGGGCGGGACGCCCATGGGACGACACGGGCAAGATGCCCGTGCCACTTGGCCGGGCCCACGGAGCCCAGCTACATTGCAGCCGATCCGTTGGAACGTGATCTGCAATCCATCAGCGCGGATCAGCGGAGATTAGCGTTCTGTGGATCGACCCAGCTTCCGCGTGTTCCATTGGCGAACTAGGCCCGATGCTCAAACCTCGAAATCGACCAGCACGGGCAAGTGATCCGAGAGCATCGAACGCACGATCTCGCATTTGCAGCCGGTGCAGCCGGCGGGCAGGAAAATGAAATCGAGCGTTCGTTGCGGAAGAGGCGAGGGGAAGGTGCGTCCGCCGATCGGATGCAGCGAATAATCGCAGTAGTCGGACAAGTGGCTCAGGAGCGAGGCCGTCGCGTCGTCGCGGGTGCCGGGGTTGTTGAAGTCGCCGCAGATGATCGGCGGCACCGCCCAGCGATTCGCGTGCAGCCGGTGCTTTTCGCGCAGCCACGTGAGCAAACGCTCGAGCTGCCGCAGCCGTTGTGCGCGCGAGCTGAAGTGCAGGTGCAGATTCACGACGGGCACGCAGCGGCCGGCAACATCGAGCTCCACATACAAAAAACCTTTTTCGCCCAGCTGGCGCTGGCCGAAGACCACGTTTTCGGCGACGCGAATGGAGTGCCGAGAGAGCACGGCGTTGCCGTAGCACAGGTTCAACAGGCCGGCGCGGCGGTTATTGATGCCGAAAATCGCGTGCGGAAACCGGGTGTGCACGCGCAAATAATCGAGATGATCGAAATTGCCGGCCCAGCGCGATCGCTCGTCGATTTCCTGCAAAGCCACGATATCCGGAGCGAGCTTGTCGAGCAGCGCGGCAATCCGACGCAGATTCAACCTCAGCTTTCGTTGTGAAGTGATACCCTGGATGGGATTCAGCCCGCGACCGTGCGCGATGTTGAACGTAACGAGACGAAGCCGCGGCATGGCTCACACAAAAGCGTGCCCGCCGTTCCACGCAAGTCGCTGCCGTGGCGGGTCGATCGTCCGCGATTCAGCCGAGTCTCCCAATCGCGGATACTTTAACGTCGATCGAGGTAGAGACGCCTCTCCGAAGCGTCGTGAGTTCCAGGCGACGGCTTGCGTTCGCTCACTGGAATCGCGGCGGTGCTTAAAACTCAGGGCATGCCGGAGAGACGCCCCTACCGCTATCAATCCCTCAGTCCTCTTTTGACTCCTTCGGTTCGTTCGACGTTTTCCCTGGCGAGGCCGCTTTCGACTTCTCCTCGTTGTCCACCGGCTTGGCGGCTTCTTCCACGCGCGGCGGCGCAGGCTGGGTCTCGTCCAATTCGAGCCGTAGATAATCGTACACGACACCCGACGTCAGGTCGCCCGCCGGCACGGTGAGCCGGATCTCGTTCTCGCCGGCTTTCAGCAGGGCGGCATCGAAAGCCAGCTTGTACTCCCGCCACACGCCTTTGTTCGTGTTGTAGCGCAGCGCGTTCGTCCCAATCGTCCGAATTGTCCCCGCTTGGTTGTCGTTGACGGCTATGTCCAGGCCGCCGCCACCGTCCGAGCCGGCCAGCGCGACGCGCAAGGTCGCGCAACCGTGCGCCGCGGTGTCCCGCGCGAATTTGATCTTCCACGGCGTCGCTCGCCCGCGCCCGACCGTGCGCCAGAAATCTTCCTTGCCGGTCGGAATTTTCATCCAGCCGAAACGTTGGTTCGCCGGATCTTTCGCGTCGGGATTCAGCCACGCGGTCGTTTCGCTGTGCGGCGTCTGTTGGAAAAACCAGTCTTTGCGGTAATCGCTCTGGCCGATCGTATAGGTGACGTCGTTCGGGAACAGGAGCGGGTATCTCAGCCCCCAGCCCCACAGCCAGTAGTTCGCGCCGTCGCCCTTGAAAAACTTGTCCGCGACGCGCGTCGGATAGCCGATCTCCCAAAGCTGTTTTCCGTAGCGTACTGGTTTCCAGACGAGCTGTCCGAGCGCGAGCGTTTTGCCGGCTTCGACCTTGATGTTCGCCTGGGCGAATTCTCCGAGCACGCCGTCGGCGAACGCGTGCAACGTGTAGTTGCCCGGGCGCACGTTCGCGATCGTGAACGTCCCGTCCTCCGCGCCGCCGTTCCAGAATTGGTAGTAATTGCCGTCGTGCGGCCACGTCACGATGCCGTTGTTGCCGGCGCGGGGACTGCCGCCGGGGTACTCGGGATGCGCGAGGCCCACGGTGAGATTCGGCAGCTTTTTCGAAACGGCTTGCGGGTCGTCGAGCACCAGCTGGCCGCTGACCGTGCCGCGTTCGTGCCGGTGCGGATAATCGATGCCTTGCACCCAATCGTAGGGCCATTGCGCGCGCTCGGTCTGCACTTGCGCGACCGCGTCGGCAAAGAGCGCGTTCGCATTCTCGCGCCAGGCAGCGGGGATCGTCGGATTGCCCTCCGTCGCTTCGAGCGCGGCGAGATCGTCTTTCGCGGCGGTCTGCGGGTCCGCGAGGGCATTGCAGTAAACGAAGATCGGGCCGATCACTTTGTTCCACTCCTCGCCCGCAGGAATCTGGCAACCGGCGCCGCCCGCGTAATGGCCCGACGTCCAATACTGCAGGATGATCGGATCGGGATTGTTGTTGGCGTCGAAGTGGCAAACGAGGTCGAGCTTCTCCGCTCCGCCGCCGACGTATTCGGACGACGCGCTGACGAACCAGATCCCGATGTTATCCTTGGTGCTCGACCAACCGTACGCGGGCGTGCGGTACGCGACGGCATTGTAGCTGTATTTGTGTTCGACCGAGTTCTTGTAGTGTCCGGTGGTCAGAATCCGCTGCTCTTTCGCGTGGATGACGATGCCCGCGCCCCAGTCCTGCGGCGTGCATTCGAGCAGGTTGCGATCGGCATCGACGGACAACCAATCGAACCGGCGATTGAGCTTCGTGATGTAACGGCTCTCGCCGACGCCCATCGCCTGGTATGAGGCGGGGTGAGAGAAAACCGCGTAGGCGTAAATACCGCTCGAGCCCCGCGCCAGCGCGTAGCGGATTTCGATGTCGAAGCCGCGTCCGCCGCTGGTGCCTTTGATCGCCACCTCCGCGCGCTGGCCGTCGTTCTTCGACGGATCGATCGTGATA
>CBINOT010000030.1:0-38135 GCA_966252355.1 uncultured Opitutus sp.
TCGCGCCGCATCGGATTTTTCTAATGATGAATACACGCGATTTGATTGGTTGGGCGGGACCGCCGGGCGGGCCGCTCCGATAGTCTGCGATGGCCCGCTCGGAGAGCAGACCTACCCACGAACCACTCTCACTTTCCCTCTCACTCTTCCTTCCCTCCGATCCAGCCATGGCCCGAATCGTCCAAAAATACGGCGGCACGTCCGTCGGTGACGTCGAACGCATCAAGAAAGTCGCGGAGCGCATCAAAGCGATTCGCGCCGATGGCAACGAACTCGTCGTCGTCGTGTCGGCCCGCTCCGGCGTGACCAACGAGCTCATCGCGCGCGCGAAAGCCGTCTGCGCGATGCCTAACGAGCGCGAACTCGACCAGCTCCTCGCGATTGGCGAGCAGGAGACGATCGCGCTGACCGCCATGGCGCTGCACGGTATCGGCGTGCCGGCGATCAGCTACACCGGCGCGCAAGCCGGCATCTTCACCGATACGGTTCACACCAAGGCCAAGATCCGCGACATCAACGCCAAGGCGCTCGAGAAAGACCTCGCGGCCGGCAACGTCATCATCGTGGCTGGTTTTCAGGGCGTGAACGACGAAGGCCAGACCACGACGCTGGGTCGCGGCGGCTCGGACCTCACCGCGATCGCGCTCGCGGCGGCGATCAAGGCCGACAAATGCGAGATCTATACCGACGTCGATGGCGTTTATACCGCCGATCCGCGCGTCGTGAAGACCGCGCGCAAGCTCCCGGAAATCAGTTACGACGAAATGCTCGAGCTGGCATCCGCCGGCAGCAAGGTCATGCAGTCGCGCTCCGTCGAGTTCGCCGCCAAGTACAACGTCGTTTTCGAAGTTCGCTCCTCCTTTAATTACAACCCAGGAACCATCGTGAAAGCAGAAGTCGCCTCCATGGAAAAAGTCCTCGTTCGCGGCGTCGCCGTCGACAAGGACCAGGCCAAGGTCGTCGTGAGCAACATCACCGACAAGCCCGGCTCGGCCGCGCGCGTCTTCCGCGCCTTGGCGGATGCTCATATCAACGTCGACATGATCGTGCAGAACGTCGGCCGCGCCGGCGTGGCGAATCTGACGTTCACCGTGCCGCAGACCGAAATGCAGAAGGCGGTCAAGGCGCTCGACCCCGTCCTGAAGGAGCTCGGCGGCCAGGTAGCCGTGCACGAGCAGATCGCGAAGTTGTCCGTCGTCGGCGTCGGCATGCGCACGCATAGCGGCGTCGCGGCGACCTTGTTCCAGACGCTCGCCGATGCGGGGATTAACATCGAGCTGATCAGCACCTCGGAAATCAAAATCTCCGTGGTGATCGCCCTCGACAAGGCCGACGAAGCCGCCCGCGTCGCGCACAAGGCCTTCGACCTGGATGCGGCCTGAGGCCGATTCATTCCAATCTTGAGTCACAGAGGTCACAGAGCTCCGACACAGAGGTCACAGAGCCATTCATCTTCTGTGAACTCGGATTGGGCCTCTGTGTCCTCTGTGGCTAAATTCCGATGAAGTTCCTCTCCACTCGCGGCCAAACGCCCGTTCTCGGTTTTTCCGACGCCGTCGCTACCGGCCTGGCGCCCGACGGCGGGTTGTTCCTACCCGAAGCGCTGCCCGATTTCAGCGGCAAGCTCGCAAGCTTCGAGCGGCTCGGGTACGCCGAGCTTTGCTTCGAGTTCATGCGCGTGTTCGCGACGGACATTCCGGCCGATACCCTTCGCCAGCTCGTCAACGCGAGCTACACGAAGTTCTCGGACCCCGCGATCGCGCCGCTGAAGCCGCTGGCGAAAAACCTCTACGTCCTCGAGTTGTTTCACGGACCCACGCTCGCGTTCAAGGACTTCGCGCTGCAGTTGCTCGGCAATCTCTACGCGCATCAATGCCAGGTCCGCCGCGAAACGATCAATGTCCTGGGCGCCACATCCGGTGACACTGGGGCGGCGGCGATTCACGGGCTGATCGGCCGGCCCGGCACCGCGATCTTCATTCTCTATCCCGACGGCCGCGTTTCGCCGCTGCAGGAGCGGCAGATGACCTGCACGGGCGCCGACAACGTGTTCGCGTTGGCGGTCGACGGCACGTTCGACGACGCACAAGCCGCGTTGAAGGAGATTTTCGGCGACCAGAAATTCCGCACGCAGCACCGGCTGTCGGCGGTGAACTCGATCAATCTGGCGCGCGTGTTGGCGCAATGCGTGTACTATTTGTACGCTTGGCTGAAGTTGCCGGCGAGCGAGCGCGCCAACGTCGAGTTTGTGGTTCCGACGGGCAATTTCGGCAATGTCCTTGCCGGTTGGATGCTCCAAAAAATGGGCGTGCCCATTCGCGGCTTCAAAGTCGCCACGAATCAAAACGATATTCTCTACCGGATGTTCACGACTGGGGAATACCGGGTTGGCAGCGTCGAGCCGAGTCTCGCGCCGTCGATGGACATCCAGGTGGCGTCGAATTTCGAGCGTTTCATCTACTTCGCCGTCGGCCGCGATCCGGCGAAAGTTCGCGAGGTCATGGACACGTTCAAGCGCACCGGCGCTTACAAATTCGAGCAGTTCAACCGCGATACCTTCAGCGCCTCGCGCTGCACCGACGCGGAGATCCCGGGCATCATTCAACGCGTCTATCGCGACTACGGCTACGTTGCCGATCCGCACACCGCGTGCGGCTTCAAAGAGCTGAGCGCCGATCGCGTGAACGTGGTTTTATCGACCGCGAGCCCCGCGAAGTTTCCGGATACGATTCGCACCGCGATCGGCGTCGAGCCGACGCACCCGAGTTTGGAAGCCTTGAAGTCGAAACCGATCGTGAAGCACCGGCTCAATGCCGACGCCACGGTCATTCGCGACTTCATCCATTGCCACGCCGTCAGCGCTCAGTAGCACGGGCGTCCCGCCCGTGGATTGGTGCCTGTGCCGCCAGCATGGGCGAGACGCCCATGCCACCACACGGGCAAGATACCCGTGCCACCGCCCAACCACCGCACGAAACCGAAGGCGTGACCGCGGTGGAGCCTGATGTCCCCATCGGGCTTTGGGTAGCACGGCCTTGGGGCAGAGCGCGTTATCCCTAACGCGCCCTACCTCGAACCCGAACGCCTGGGCATTCGCCAATCTCCTTCGCTATCCGCTCTCAATCCTTTGCGACCTCGAGTTTCTTTTTCTCTTCCGCCTCGAGCTTCTCGACGAGCTCGTTCGCCTCGACGAACGTCTTCGGGCGGACGATTTCGATCCCCGCGGGCAAGCTGAAGGTCGCGTCCGGCAAGTCGTCGATTTTCTCGGGAGCTTTCGCCTCGCCGCGCGTGTTCGTCACCTTGCCCGCGGCGTTGTAAGTCTCGGATTTGATCAGTTTGTTCGCCGCGATATCGATCGTGAACACTTCCTTGGCCGGAAGCATCGCTTCAATGCCGCCGTGAGTCGCCAGGTAAGCGCCGATCGCCGCCCGCTTCACGAACGACAATTGCTTCTTCACCTCCGCCAATTGTCCTTCAGCCAGCTCGCCGAAGAACTTGCGCGCCTGCTCGTCGTAGGTTCGCGTCACGTGCGCCAGCTCCCGTTCGCCTTCCTTGACGCGTTCTCCGCTGATCTGGATGTGTGATCCCATCGTGATCGCTCGGCGTGCCCACTCCGCATCCTTGCCGGTGGCCGACTCCGACGGCGCGGTGCCGTTTTTTGCGTCGAGTGCAGACCGGTTCATCAAGTCGATGAACTTCCCGATGTCGAAGGGCGGCGGCATCAGCACCGCGGTGTGGCCCACGATGCGCCAGCGTCCGTCGGCATTCACGATCGTGACATGCTTCGTGGTTCTCTCGGGATGACGGTCGAGCACGGTCACGGATTCGGTGCGGAAAAAGACCGGACCTGCTGTGCCGCGCCGTGTCAGCGTTGTCGTGGTGATGGTCGATAATTTGGTTTTTCGCGTCGTTTCCGCCCGGAAGCTGCCGGGCACTGCGCCCGACGTCTGCGCTTGGCGGAGCAGCTGTTGGGCATCGATCGTCGACATGGGTTCGGCGCGACCGGACAAGGTGGCGAGCCCGACCAGAAAGGCCGCTCGGACGACGAACGCGATCACGGCTGGACTCGGCGAGGACGTGAAGGGCATGCGACGGGATGACCGGCTGACTTTAGAGATGTTCAATCGATTTCGCGGTTATGCGACGGCGTTGCGATGGGCGCGGGCAAATACACCGGGTGGGGAAGCGAGGTTACAAGCTCGGATGAATTTGCCCCCTGCTGGAGGCGAACTAAATGCTCCCTTGCCACGAGCGGCGACGGTCGCAACCCTCGCCCGTTCGCCATGAGCACCGCCGTCAAAATCTACGACACCACCCTGCGCGATGGTACGCAGGGCGAAGGCATTAGCTTTTCGGTTACCGATAAGCTTCTCATTGCGCAGCGGCTTGATCAGTTCGGTGTCGACTACATCGAGGGCGGCTTCCCGGGATCGAATCCGCGCGACATCACGTTTTTCCAGGAGGCGCAAAAGCTGAACTTGAAGCACGCGCGGTTGGCGGCGTTCGGCTCCACGCGTCGCGCCGGGACGAAGGCGAACGAGGACGCGCAACTCAAAACGCTTCTCGATAGCGGCATGCCGGTGATGACGATCGTCGGCAAGACCTGGACACTGCACGTGACCGAGATTCTCCGCACCACGCTCGAGGAGAATCTGGCGATGATCGAAGACTCGACGCGCTACCTCGTCGCGCAAGGCCGCGAGGTCGTATACGACGCCGAGCACTTCTTCGATGGCTACAAGGCCAACCCCGATTACGCGCTGAAAACCCTGGGCGCCGCGCTGCGCGGGGGCGCGAGCAACCTCACGCTTTGCGACACGAATGGCGGCACGCTCGTCGATGAATTCAAGGACATCATTGCTCGCGCGGTGAAAGAATTCGGCGCGGACAAGGTCGGCGTCCATTGCCATAACGATAGCGGCCTCGGGGTCGCCTTGACGCTCGGCGGCATCGCGGCCGGCGCGGTCCTCGTGCAGGGCACGATGAACGGTTACGGCGAGCGCGTCGGTAACGCTAACCTCACGACCGTGCTGCCGAACCTCTTCCTGAAGATGGGTCGGACTGCGCGTTGCGCCGGCAATCTCGCCCAGCTGCGCGACCTGTCGTTGTTCTTCGACGAGCTGGCAAATCTGCGGCCCGACCCGAAAGCGCCGTTCGTCGGCCAATCGGCTTTCGCGCACAAGGGCGGCCTGCACGCAAATGCGGCGCAAAAGGTCGCGCGCAGCTACGAGCACATCGATCCGGGCCTCGTCGGCAATCGCACGCGTGTGCTCGTCTCGGACATGGCCGGCCGCAGCAGCCTCGCCTTGAAGGCGAAGGAAATGGGAATCGAACTCGACGAGAAGCGGCCCGAGATGAAGGCCTTGATCGATGAGTTGAAGGAACGCGAATTTCGTGGCTACGAATACGAGGCCGCGGACGCCTCGTTCAAGCTGCTCGTCGCGAAACATCTCGGCCAACGGAAGACGTTTTTCGAAGTCGAAAACTACCGCGTCATCATCGAGCGGCACGGCGGCCAGCTGTGGGCGGAAGCGACCGTGAAACTTCAGGTCGATGGCCAATGGACGCACACCGTGGCGGAAGAAGCGGGGCCCGTCGGCGCGCTCGACAAGGCGCTCCGGCTCGCGCTCGAGAAGCACTACCCGCAGCTCAACGACATGAAGCTGCGCGACTACAAAGTGCGGATTCTCGAGGGCAATGCGGGCGCGGGTTCACGCACGCGGGTGCTGATCGAAAGCGGCGACGGCAAGCGAATCTGGGGCACCGTCGGCGTGAGCGACAACATCATCGACGCGAGCTGGGAAGCGCTCCGCGAGTCGGTCGAGTTCAAGCTCTCGCTGGGCTGATCAATCGGCGGGTATGCAGCGGAGCGCGGCCGCCCTCGGCCGCTCATAAATTCGCACCTGCCGCACTGCTCCACGGCCACTCATTTTTCCTCGCAACCAATCCGGCTGTTACAGGATTTTCGTGAATGTAGCGAACGGTTGCCAACCGTCCCGCCTCATTGCGTATAAAACGATCGAAATATTCGGGTTGCCATAACCGCCGCTTAGCCGCGCGGTCGCCTCCAGCTGCCGCGACAGGATCCTGCGGTGGTAGAATTTTCCTCGCGCTCACACTCTTCCACGCCGCTACGATCCGATGCACGGCGTTGATCGGCTGAAATAGCACGTGAACGTGATTCGGCATTACCACCCAAGCAATCAGATGGTAATCGACGCGATCCCTGTGTCGCAGTGTCGAGATGACGTGGGCGGCATTTCCCTCCTCGCGCAAGAGGCAAGATCCGGCTCCTGCATCGAGGTACTTATCCGCAGCGCACACATATTCCGCGTCTTCCGCCGCCATTTCCTTTAGTTGCGATACGACATTTTGAGGGAGCGCGTCTGCGAGACGAAACGTTACAAATTGAACGCGGTGCCCGTCATCGTAATGTGGTAGATATCCCCTCGTGCTCCAATGGTGAGGCAGCGTTAGCACGGACGGAGTGTCTCAAAGAGATGCCTATAGTAAATAAATTAAACTGATCGGACGAGGGCGTCCGCGCTCCGACTGGGGTGCGCGTCACGCTCACTTCACGCGCGTCGCCATCGAATCCACGAGCGCGACGAGAAAGCGCGTATCGCCTGGCAGGCTGCGAAGCGCGGTCAGCGCCGTGTCCGTGTGCTCGCGCGCGATCTGCCGTGAACGCTCCAGTCCGTGCAGCTTCACGTACGTGGTTTTGTCCGCTTTCGCATCTTTCCCGGCAGTTTTGCCGAGCGTTTTGGTGTCGGCGGTAGCGTCGAGAACGTCGTCGACGACTTGGAACGCTAAACCGAGATGCCGGCCGGCCTGGCGCAGGGAGCCGATCGAGGCTTCGTTCGCCTGACCGACCAAGCCGCCCATCACCAACGATACCTCGATCATGGCCGCAGTCTTGTTGTGGTGAATGAATTCAAGCTCGTCGGGCGTGGCGTTTGACTTCTTTTCGGCTAGCAAGTCTTCCATCTGTCCGCCGATGAGTCGTTGGCTACCCGCTGCACTGCCGAGCTCAGCAACGAGGGCGCGAGCTAGCTTCGGGTCGGGCGCATAAGCAGTCGCCAGCAAGCCGAACGCATGCGTCAGCAATGCATCGCCGGCGAGCAAGGCCGTCGCTTCGTCGAAAGCCTTGTGCGCGGTGGGTCGGCCCCGACGCAGGTCGTCGTTGTCCATGCATGGCAGGTCGTCGTGAATCAAAGAATACGTATGCACGCATTCCATCGCGACTGCCGCCGCGAGAGCGGAGTCGTCCGGCGCGCCGAAAAGGTCGGCCGCGGCAAGGACGAGCACCGGGCGCAACCGTTTGCCGCCCGCTTCAAGGCTGTACCGCATGGCGGCATGCAGACGCGCCGGCCGCGTGTCGGCCTTCGGCACGTGCAAGTCGAGGCCGCGTTCGACGCGACGGATATAGGCCTTCAAATCACTCTCGAACTCCATGGATAGTCTTGCGTGGGGGAAATTTCTGCGCGGCGCAATGCCGCGATGGTCGAGCGCCGCTTTGCTCGGGTAAACTCGACGTTGGACGGCTAACTGCGCGGCGGGAAGTCGCCGGAAACTAAACTCGCCACGACCGGGTCTCCTGACCATAACCCGAGCTCTTTTCCTCACATGCCTACTTACGAGTATGCCTGTCCTAAATGCGGCCACACCTTCGAGGTGTTTCAGTCCATGAAGGATGCGCCGCTAACCAAATGTCCCGCGTGCAAGAAGACGGGCGTCAAACGCCTGCTTGGCACGGGCGCCGGGCTGATCTTCAAGGGTTCCGGCTTCTATATCACCGATTACAAGAAGAGCAGCGGAGGCGCTGCCGGTGGGGAGTCGAAGGGCGCCGCGAAGGCGGACAAGAAGGAATCGAAGTCGACAGGGGGCGGCGGTGACGCTAAGTCATCGCCCTCGAAATCCCCATGAGCAAAGTCGATCGCGCCATCCATGGCCCGGGTTGGGCCGAAGTCATTCTCGGAGCGCTCCTCGCGCTTCTGCTCGGTATCGTCCTCGGTGCGGTGTTGCTCATCGTCAAGCCGGTCCTCGCCGTAAAGGAAGTGCCGAAAGAGCCGGTCGCCGGCGCGGTTTACTACGTGGAGGGCTCGCGCGACACGTCAAAGGCCAAGCAGGTGTTGGCGAAACGAAAGGCGTTCGTCGACGGGCAGTCGATCAAGGTCACCGAAGACGAGATCAACGCCCTCACGGCCGCAGCGGCGACGCCCACCGCCACAAAGCCGGGCGATAAGACGCCCGCTCCGGAAGCGCCGAGCGAAACGATTTCTGCGGGCACGCCGAATGTGCGAATTCGCGAAGGCGTGATGCAGGTCGGCGTCCCGGTGGCGATCAATGTCTTCGGCTTCGAGCAGAAGCTGATCGCGCAGGCGCGCGGTGGCTTCGCGAAAGAAGGCGACAAGTTCGTCTACGACCCGAACGAAATGTATCTCGGTTCGTGTCCCATTCAGCGGCTGCCTTTCCTCAACGCTTACGTGCGCCAAAAGGTGCTCGCCTCGCATCATGTGCCGGACGACATCGCGGCTGCCTGGTCGAAGCTCACGAACGTCACGATCGAGGGTAACACGCTCAATTTGGCGATGCAGTAAGCGTCGCTGGCGGTCGCTTATGGTCGGTCGCTTGGGATGTAGCGCGAGGTATCCAAACCCGTCGTCACGCCCTGAAGCCGCGGCTATCGTCCGTAAAGCCGATCACCGAGATTCCGTGAATCGTTGATCGCTGCCTCCGTTAGCGTCTGCGCAGTCTGCGTGCTGCTGCGCGGTGGATCTCCCGGCGGTGGGGTTCGGAGACCCCGCCCTGCATTTCCAAACCAAACGTAGCCGTCGCTGTTGGTCGCTCGACCTTCGCACTTGCTCCTCGCGCGGCGTGACGTGAAAAACACCTCCGGTGTCGAAGAACCTCAAGAACATCGGGCTGGTATCGTCGCTGACCATGGTGTCGCGCGTGCTCGGGCTCTTGCGGGAGAGCCTAACGGCGGCGATCTTTGGCGCGAGTGCGTTGGCGTCGGCCTTTGTCACCGGGCTTAACCTACCCAATCTTTTCCGCCGCTTGCTGGCCGAAGGCGGTTTGACGGCGGCTTTCGTGCCGACGCTGAACGAGCAACTCGAAAAGCGGCAACGCGTCGGCGCCTTCGAGCTGGTGAATCAAGTCGCCAGTTGGCTGCTGATCGTCACCGGCACGGTCGTGCTGGTGGCCATGCTGGTGTTCAACCAGACGTGGCTGATTCGTGGGGTGGGGACGATGCTTCACGTGAAGCTCGATGCCATCGATCGCTGGCTGCTCGCGGCGGACTTCACGGTGATTCTTTTCCCGTACTTGCTGTTCGTGTCGCTAGCGGCGGTGTTCAGCGCGGCGTTGCAATCGCTGCATCGGTTTCTCGAGCCGGCGCTATCGCCGATTTGGCTTAATCTTGCGATCATCGGCGTGCTAATCGCCGCCGGCCGTTACGCGCACCACGACGAAGTGCTGCAGATCGATTGGCTGGCGGGAGCGTGGCTGCTGGGCGGCTTTCTGCAGATGGCCGTGCCCGCCGCGGCGTTGATGAACGAGGGCTGGCGGCCGCGCTTCGATCCGCAGCTGAGTGGCCCCGTACGGGCGATGGTGAAGCTGATGGTGCCGACCCTATTCAGCTCTTCGATCTACCTCATCAATATGAGCGTATCGCGGTACGTGGGGCTATCGCTGAACGACGCCGCGGTGATGGTGCTCAACTTGGCGCAGCGCTTGATGGAGCTGCCGATTGGCGTCTTTGCCGTCGCGATCGCTACCGTCGTATTTCCGTTGATTTCGCGCTACGCGGCGCTCGGCGACCAAACGAACCTCGTCAACGCGTACCGCAAGGGCATGCGGCTTATCCTGGTCATCAACATTCCCGCCGCCGCCGGGCTGAGCATTCTCGCGATGCCGGTGATCCGCGTGATTTTTCAACACGGAAAATTCAGTGCGGCGGACTCGCAACTGCTCGGCCCGGTCTTGATCGCCAATGCCGTTGGCCTGCCGTTTCTCTCGTTTGCCAGTTTGGCCCTACGCGCGTTCTACGCGCAGAAGGATACCGTCGTTCCGGTCGTCGCCGCGATCGTGAGTTTCGTCGTGAACCTTGGCCTGAGCATCGCCCTCATGCGTCCGCTTTCGATCGTCGGGCTCGCGATCGCGAGCAGCGCCGCGAGCGTGGTCCAGGCGATCTTCCTACAGTGGAAGCTCGCGCATAAACATGAAGGACTCGCATTCCATTATCTATTCGCGGATCTCGCCAAGATTGTCGCCGCCACCGCCGTCATGACGTGCGTTGTCGCCTTGGGTTGGCGCAGCTGGACGCGATTCGTGCCCGAGACTCGGGTCGCTGACGCCGCCGGGATCGTGATCATGATCGCGATCGGTGTCGCCGTTTATGGGTCCCTCGTGTGGCTGATGAAAATCGAAGGCCGGGCCGATCTTGCCGCACTGTGGGCCAAAGTCCGCCGGAAAGCGGCGTGACCGTCCTAGCGTGAGATTTAAGCCCGACTGGTTCCTGCTGGGGATGGCGGCGGCGACCGCATTGGCGTGGCTGGCCCCGGGCCCAGGAGCGACCGGCGGGTGGCTGCATCCGGAATTGCTGACGAAGGCCGGCGTCGCGCTTATCTTCTTTCTGCATGGGCTCGCCTTGTCCTTCGCTGCGCTGCGTAGCGGGGCGTTGAATTGGCGGCTTCACGTCTTGATTCAGGCCTGCACCTTTGTGGGTTTTCCGGCGATCGGTCTTGCGCTGCACGCCGCTTTCGGCGGACGCATCGCCTCCGATCTCAATCTCGGCGTATTTTATTTGTGCGCGTTGCCGTCGACGGTGTCGTCGTCGATCGCCCTGACCGCCGCGGCGCGCGGCAATGTCGCGGGCGCCGTATTCAACGCCACGCTCTCGAGTTTGCTCGGCGTGGTGCTCACGCCGTTGTGGGTGACCGTCGTGATGACGACTTCAGGCGCCTCGCAGCCGCTTTGGCCGGTCATCACGGACTTGGTGCGCTGGCTCGTTCTTCCACTCGTTCTCGGACAGTTATTGCGGCCCTGGCTCGGCGCGTGGGCGTCGCAGCATCGAGCCGAAATCCATCTCGTCGATCGGCTCACTATTTTGCTGCTCGTGTACACGTCGTTCTGCGACTCGTTTCGCCAAGGTGTGTGGTCGGGGCATGGGGTGGGGCAGATCGCGCTGATCGTGCTACTGAGCGCGGCGCTTTTCACGTTCGTCATGCTCATCACGGGCGGCGCGGCGCGAGCCTTCGGCTTTTCGCGCGCGGACCGGATTGCGGCGATGTTCTGTGGATCGAAGAAGACCTTGGCCTCAGGCGTGCCGATGGCGAAGTTGATCTTCGGAGCACATCCCGGCATCGGGCTCATCCTGCTGCCGATCATGATCTATCACCCGCTGCAACTTGTGATTTGCGGCGTGCTGGCGCAGCGTTGGGGACGCCAATCGGAGGAACGCGCATGAAAACGTCCGAACAAAATATCACCGTTACCCATAACGCGGCGGAGCACCGTTTCGAAGCGACGGTTGATGGCCATCTTTGCGTGGCCGATTACGATCGCACGGGCGGCGAGATCGCTTTCACCCATACCTATGTGCCGCCGGCGCTTCGCGGCCGCGGCATTGCCGAGAAGTTGGTGCGCACGGCTTTGGAATATGCTCAGGCCGAAAAGTTGCGCGTGATCCCCGCGTGCTCGTACGTCGCGGTCTTCATCCAGCGGCATCGCGAGTTTGCGCCGTTGACGGCTTGATCGGGAATTTCCCCGGCCATTTTCCAGTGATTCTCGGTGGCACGGGCCTGTATCCAGCGGGTTCAGTGCCTCATCGAAAGGAGAACGAAATCATGGCCACAACATATTCAGGTAATGTGCCGGTGATCGTGCCGGCCACAGAAAGTCAGGTCATTCGCTCCACCCAGACTACGTTGCGATGGGTGTACGGGCTCGTGCCGATCGTCGCGGGCGTCGACAAGTTCTTCAACCTGCTCGCGAATTGGGAAACGTATTTGAACCCGCTCGCGCTCCGCGTCGTGCCGGTCAGCGACGTCATGTTCATGCACATCGTGGGCGTGATCGAAATTATTGCTGGCGTGCTCACGCTCGCGCGGCCGCGCATCGGCGGCGTCGTCGTCATGGCGTGGCTGCTCGCGATCGCACTGCAGCTTTTCGCGATGGGCCAATTCCTCGATATTGGCGTGCGCGATTGCGTGATGGCGTTCGGCGCGTTGACGCTCGCGCGTCTGAGCGCGTTCGTGGATCTGCGCGAGAACAGCGTGCATCCTTAATCTCAGTCGTTGAACGAGCGTGCCTTCGCGACGGCGGACAACCGCCGTCGCGATTTGCCTAGTATCGATGTAGCTGGGGTCCTGGACCCCGGCCCGATTGACTCGCGGTCCCGGTGGCCACTAGGGGGGGCCACACCGGATCGTTCCGCGGTGCTCGACCGCTCTGGTTTTTCCGTGCCTTCGGTGAGGGGAGCGGTAGGGTCGGCGCCGCCATGGCCGAAGCTCCCGCCGCTCAACGATCCCGCTTTATCACGTTCCGCAATGCCTTCTTGTCCGGGGCGCTGTTATTGGCACCGCTAGCGGTCACGATTATCGCGTTCAGCTGGATCATCGATAAAGTGGGCGGCACGTTTCGGCCGATTTATCAGGATTACCTGCCACAGTCGCTGCAACGGATTCCTTTCTTTTGGGATTTTCTGGCGACGATCGTCGTTCTGCTGCTCGTCACGGCGTTCGGGTTCCTCTCGAACTACGTTTTGGGCAAGTACTTCTTCAGCGTCGGCGAGCGCGCGATTCAGCGCATTCCCGGCGTTGGCGCGGTCTATCAGTCGGTCAAACAAATCGTGGCGACCTTCGGCAGCCAGAACCGCAATCTCTTCAATAAGGTCGTGGTCGTCGAATACCCGCGGAAGGGCGTTTGGACGCTCGGTTTCCTGACGAACAAGACGCAGAGTGAAGCGCACGCGTCGATCGGCTCGGACATCTGGACCGTTTTTGTGCCGACGACGCCGAATCCGACGAGCGGATTTTTGCTCCTCTTGCCACGGCATGAGATCGTCGAACTCGATATGAGCGTCGGCGATGGCATGAAGATGATCATCTCGGGCGGTGCCGTTTTGCCGCCGTGGCCGTCCAGTGCCGGGACGCCGGTGACGAACGTGACCGCGAAGGTCTGACGTTTCGGGTGCCCGCGCAATCGCTCCAAACGGACGGCGTCGTGCTGTTGAAGCATCCCCCGGCGGATGCGTTTCAACAGTTTGCCGTCTTTTCCGCCGAGCACGGCACCCTCGTCGTCTTGCAGCGCGTGGCGAAGAGATCGGCCAGCATGGCGACTGCCCTCGACCTTTTCGACGAGGTGGCGCTGATGCTTGAAACGTCGAACCAAGGTCGAACCTATTTTGTGAAAGAAGCGCGCTTGCTCACGCGCTACGCCGAGATCGGGCGCAGCTACGATGCCCTCCGACTCGCGTCCGCTCTGGCCACACTCGTCGCCCGCAATGCCGTGCACGAAGAAAGCCGCGCCGGCGTAGCGAAGCTGCTCCGCTTGGCGTTCGAGGCGTTCGGCAGCTCGGACCGGCCGGACATCGTTTATCTCAAGAGCCTCTATCGCTTCGCGCGCGACGAAGGCTATCCGATGAAAGAGGAGTGGTTTTCCACGCTGCCCACGAGCGACCGGGCGGCGTTGACGACCTTGCTGAATCGGCCCGTCGCCGAACAAACCGCCGCAGCCGACGTGGTCGCGCGTTTGCAACGCCGCCTCGAAGATTATCTCCGCAACCACACCGAGATATTCATGGAATGATGCGTTGCTTCGTTACTTATCCAGGGCACGAACATTCGAACGTCGCGGAGCGCAGGCGCGCTCTTTGACCGACCGCGGTTTTCTGCATTCGCTGGCTGAACGATGATCTTCGACTTGGACAAACGCACCGCGGCGCTCGGCGTCGGCGAGTTTTCCGCGTTTGCTCTCGGTCCACGGGAATCGGGCGAGGGCGGTGGCGCCGGCGTGTGGCGTGCGCAACTCGGTACGCAGTGGCACAATGAGCTGCGGCGACGCGCCGTCGCCGAGCATGCGCAAGCCGCGGAGTTTGAAATTCCGATCGCGGGCCAGATCGTGCACCGCGGCTGGACGCTTTCGCTCACCGG
The DNA here is from genome assembly GCA_966252355.1 of uncultured Opitutus sp. Lineage (GTDB taxonomy): Bacteria > Verrucomicrobiota > Verrucomicrobiia > Opitutales > Opitutaceae > ER46. The sequence goes on from CBINOT010000030.1 coordinate 14,157, forward strand.
CCGAATCGATCAGCTGATTCGCACTCAGAAAGAAGAACCTGCGACGCTGGCGTCCGTGGGCGGCGGCATCAGTCCGACCTCCCGACCCACCCAAGCGGCGATCGTCTTGCGCGAAATCAAATCGGTGACGCGACCGCTCCCCGCCGACGAAACCGAACTCCGGCGCGATTACCCGGAGTATTTCGTGCAGTTAGCCGCGTACGTAGCGTTGGGCCGCAATGGCCTGCTCGCCCGTGCGGACGGCGGCGAACGGCAGCTGCTGCCGGCGACGGCATTCAATGCGATCCGCGGGGAATTGGTATTCGTCGAAACGAGCGCTGGGCTTGCGCAGACGGTTCCGTTTACTCCGGCGGATGACGGCCTGTTTCGTGCGCAACTCGACCGCATTGCCGAATTCCTCGATTTGCGTTGGCGTGCGCGAGAGCGTCTGCGTGGCCTGCGCTACCGGCCGGCGTTTGCGACGCCGCGACCGGGCCAGGAAACGACGCTCAGCGAACTGACGTCGACGTTTGAGCGCCGGCCGCTCGTCCTCTTCGAGGCGCCGACGGGCTTCGGCAAGACCGGCGTTCTGCTGGAATTTGCGCTCGGCCAGCTACGTTCCGGTCACTTCGACCGCGCGCTGTATCTGACGAGCAAGTCGACCGGCCAGCTTCAGGTCGTCCGCACGCTCGCCGCAATGACGACTCCGGCTTTGGCGAAGCCCGCCGGTCCGGCGGGAGAAAGTAACCCATTAGGTGACTTTGGATCCGATGCGCCGCCGACTCCGGTAGCGGCCTGGCACGTGCGCAATAAAGGCGAGCACTGCGTGAACACGACGTTTCATTGCGTGCGCGATAACTGCACGTTTCTCGCCGGGGCGGCCGAACGATGGCCGGCGAGCGGGCTGGCGCGGTTTTATCTCGATGAGCGGCACGCCCGAGATCTGGACGCCTTGCGCAGCGCGGGCCGTGATGCGCGGATCTGCCCCTACGAGATCACGCGCGCCGCGCTCGCGTTTAACGATGTGTGGATCGGCGACTACAACTACGTATTCGCGCCCCGCAATCGCGGGCTGTTTTTCGAGCAACCAGGTTTCGCGCCCGCGCGCACGCTGCTGTTGATCGACGAGGCGCATAACTTGCCGTCGCGCGCTGCCGATGCCTATTCGCACGAATACAGTGCTCTCGAGGCCTACGCCGTGCGCGACGAGCTGCATCGCGTCCGTGCGCTCTCGTCGCTCGTGACAGCGTGGGACCACTGGTGCCACTTCCTACATCATTTGCGGCCGAACGATGGTTTGTCGGCGGCCGAAGAAGACGATGCGCGGCATCTGCTGGGCGAGATCGCCAAGCTCGTCGCCACCGCCCCGCTCGATTTCGCGGCGATCGGACCGCTAGCGTCCGATGCGTTGTGGCAGATCCCATCCTTGTTGGATGAGCTCGAAGCGCGCGATTTGCCCCGCCTTTGGTGGTCGCCGCGCGATGGTCACTTGGCGCTGACCTGTCTCGACGCGGCCCCGGCGATTGGCGTCACATTACGCGAGTTTGGCGGCGTCGTCCTGGCGAGCGCGACGCTGACGCCGGTCGATGGTTTCAGCACGGCATGCGGACTCGATGCGCCTCCGCCAATCGAAACCGCGTCTGCACCCGCGCCGGAACGCCTCGGGGCTTTGAACAAGCGCACGACGCGGAAGCTTTATCGACAACTCACGAACGCCGCGGAGCTCTTGCGCGTCGAGGAAGCGCGCGACGCGACGAGCCCGGCGCTGCTGCGCGCGCACGCGCCCTGGCGCGATGGTACCTACGACATCGCCTTCGATGCGCGCGTGGACACGACCTTTCAGCACCGGTCGCACTTCTACGCGCTTACGGCTGAGACGATCGTCGCATTGCAAGCGGTGGCCCGGGGCGCGGTAGCGGTGTTCTTTCCGTCGTACGCGTACGCCGATGCGATTCGACAGGAACTTGCTACGACGACGCCGCGGTTTCGCGTCGCGCTGCAGCCGAAATTGCGCGATCTCGCGGCTCAAAGCGCGTGGGTGGATGAGTCGTTGTTCGCGGCGGACGCATTGTTCTTGGTTCTCGGCTCGAGCTTCGCCGAAAGCATTGATGCGTTAGGCGGCCGCGTGACGCACGCGATGGTCGTCGGTCCGGCCTTGCCCGAGGTGAACGCCGTCCAACGCGCGCGTCTGGCCGAAGCCGCGCGGGGCGGTGCGTCGCGCGAGTCGGCGTTTCGCAAAGTGTACCAGGTTCCGGGAATGACGAAGGTGAACCAAGCGCTCGGCCGGCTCGTCCGCGGTCCAGGCCAACATGCGCGCGTCCTGTTGCATTGTCGCCGGTTCAACGAGGCCGGTTACCTGCAACTCTTGGCGCCTGAATATCAGCAAGGCGTCAACGTCGCGGACGACGAAGCCATCGCCGCCTGGCTGGGCAATGAACATCGGTAGTGGTCGGTCCAGACCGCCACCTCATCCGCTAGCGATTGGATGATCCGTCGCCGCTGCTAACCGGCCAAACGTCAAGAACATCGGTTTCGATATCCGCATTCCGGGCCTACGATCCGACGTAAATTGGGTATTTTGTCGGGCTGGCGTTCCTCGATGCATTCTCCGAGTGTCGGCGATTCCCATTTCGCTTCAGCATAGATGAAACGCAGGTTTTTTCTCACGTCGGTTATCGTCATTGCCTTGCTCACGATCCTCGCGATCGCACTTCGACGGTCCCCGGCACAGTTTTCGCCATCTTCGGCGAGTGCTTCGGCGGGAGCCGCCGGATCTCCTCAGCCGCAGTTCGCGTCGACATTAGCCAAAGGCGATACTCCGGAATCGGTACCCGCCCCCGTCGCTAGCATGGCGCCGTCGCCGTCGGCCCCGAACGTAACGCGTCACTCGACTGCGCCGGCCGATCGCGCACAGCTTTTGCGGCGAATCGCGGCCTTTGAACATTGGGTTGAGGTAACCGGCGTCGGCGTCCAAAGCGTGGCCCTTTCCGATGCCGTCGTCGCGGATGGCGTCGTTTTCGCGCGCGACCGGCGCGCCGCATTGAAAGAGCTGATCTCGGTCGATCCCCGCGAAGCCCTCGCTCATGCTGTTCCCCGTGGTACCCGCCGCGCGCTCCCTGCTGAGGTGACGTCACAGCTCGAGCAACCGGTCGATACATTCGGCGATCTGGAGGTCGTCGCGGTGTGCAATCACAGCAGTTCGCGACTGGATCGTTGGACGACAATCGCGGGCCTGACCTATGCGACCTACACGTACGGAGAGCGGCTGCATACGGTAACAAAAAACCGGCTCGCCGTGCACGGCATCGCGATCGACGACCAACTCGCGCTGTCGGATGTGCCTTATCGCGAACTCGATCTCACCGAGCGCAGCGCCGCGAGCGATACGATCGAGTCGGTGGTGGTTGCCGTCGGCGATACGACGAAGACGTTTTCGACGCGCGCTGCTTTGGCGACGTGGAGCGATGGCGTCGCGGTTGCCGAGCAAATTATCGATCCTAACGCGCTGACCGCTCCGACGATTGCGGGCGCGGTTTCCGCGCAATGGACGACCGGCGAAAAATCGGTGCTCTGGATCCGGGCTGAATTTCCCGACGACCCCGGCTCGCCGGCGACCGACGATCAAATCACCGCGGCGATGGCCGCGGTGAGCACGTTTTACCGCGATGTTTCGCAGAATACGTGCTCGTTCAAAACGACGATCCTGCCGAACACCGTCAGGCTGGCGACCTCGAAGTCCGTCTACGGGGCCAATGCCTCTTCGTACGTCACGCTGCGTAACGATGCACTCGAACTCGCGCGTGCTTACGACGTCGCGAATGGCGGCACGGGCATGTACAATCCGGATCGTTACGACCGGTACATCGTCGTGTTCAAAGCGGTGTCCGCCTACACTTGGGCCGGTATCGGTGCCGTCGCCGGCCGAGGCGTTTCGTTAAACGGCGGCGTCACGGGCGCGATCGCGGCGCACGAACTTGGGCACAATCATGGCTTGCATCATTCGCACGCTTGGGCGCCATCGGCGGGTTCTGCGATCGGCGCGGGCACGCACGTTGAGTACGGCGATCCCTTCGACGACATGGGGAGCGGCCAGTCGGGCAACACGATGGGCCATTTTAATGCGGTCCAAAAATACAATCTCGGGTATCTCCCCGCTGACGCCATTACGACCGTCACGCAAAGTGGAGTGTATCGGATTTACCGGCACGACGATCGCAACGCCGCTGGCGTGCGTGCGCTCAAGTTCAGCTCGTCCTATCCAGGAACGAATTACTGGGTCGAGTACCGGCACGAAGCACCGTACGCGGGCTTCATCGCCCCTTCGGTGGGGCCGTCGGAGTTGGCCCGACTGCAAAACGGCGTGGTCGTGCATTGGGATATCGGACCGAGCGCGTTGATGACGGGGCAGGGCAGCTATCTGTTGGATATGACTCCGACCACGACGAGCGGCGTCCCCGTGCCGACCGACTACAATGCGTCGCTTACGCATGTGCTCGATGATGCTGCGCTGGCGCTCGGCGAAACGTACTACGATGGTTCGCGTCGCGCTTACGTCACGCCCGTGAATATTGGCGGGGTTTCACCCAATGAATGGATCGACGTTTATGTCTCGTTGGATGCGCTTGCTGGCAATCACGCGCCGACCGTTTCGGCCGCCGCGCCGAGCGGAACCGTCATGGCACGGAGCAATGTGACGCTCACGGCGTCAGGGAGCGACTCCGACGGCGACACGGTTTATTATCGCTGGGATTTCGGCGACGGCTCGATTGGGCCTGCGACCGCCTCCGTGACGCACCGCTGGCTGAAAGGCGGCACTTATAATGTCCAATGCACGGCGTTGGATGGACGGGGCGGCGAAAAAACCGTCACCGTCCCCGTGGCCGTCGACGATCCGCTCGTCACCTGGCAACGGCAGGCGGCGACGCTGACCTCTCATTATTTCTACGATGTGATTTTCGACGGCACTCGTTTTGTCGCGGTCGGATCTTTCGTCGGCGCGGTGTCGACCGATGGCGTGAACTGGACGCTGGCACGGGGCATGACGAGCCAGAATTACAATTATGCCGTCGCGTATGGGAATGGGCGTTACGTCGCGGTCGGCAGCACGAGTGGAAGCACGTCCACGACGCCGAGCATTACGTCGTCCACGAATGCCAGCGACTGGGTCCCCCAAGCTCCGCCGAGCGGGGTGCCCGAGCTCCGTGACATCGTTTACGCGGCGGGCCGGTTTGTCGCCGTCGGCCGCAGTGGAACCGTGCTGACGTCTACGGATGGGTTGGCCTGGACGAGTGTCGCGACGGGCCGCACCAACGATCTTTGGGTGGTACGGTATGGCGGCGGACGTTTCGTCGCCGCCGGCGCGTCGGCGATTTATCTGACTTCGACCGACGGCGTGAATTGGCAAGACGTCTCCTTGCCGAACGACACGACCACGGCCTTTGGCCTCGTGTATTTCCAGGGCCAATGGCTGTCGATCACCGGCAATTTTTCGTCGGCCGACACCGCGAAACGCGTCGCCTGGTCATCGAACGACGGCCTCACGTGGACGAGACTCTACGTTGACGTGAACTCTTCGATGTTCGGACCGATCGTCGTGGCGAATTCCAGCCTGCTGCTCGGGGTGAGCCGCGCGAATGATGGACGGATTTTTCTGGCCGAGAGCCCTTACGATTGGGAAGCGGCGTCGGTTTATCCGTCGTCGGACGTTGGATCGGCCACCAACCTGCTCGCCGCGGCGGAGGGCAATGGAACCCTCGTGATCGTGGGCCTCAGCGGACAAATCTACACGCCGGCAGGCCGGCCAATCGTGGCGCCGCAAGCGAGCGCGCAAAATGTGGTGGCCGGTCAAAGCCTCACGCTCGCCGCGCAGGCCTATGCCACCGGTCCATTCACCTATCAATGGAGCAAGGACGGCGCAACGATCAGCGGTGCCACGGCCGCGACGCTTACGTTGGCGAATACGGCGACCGCTGACGCGGGGACGTATGCCGTCACGATTCGGAATAGCGCCGGTTCCAGCACGGCGACGATTGCCCAAGTTTCGATCACGAACGTCAGCGACGCCGGTCGCCTCACCAACATGTCCATTCGCTCGCAGGCGGGGGCCGGTGACGAAACGTTGATCGTCGGCGTGACGGTGGCGGGGGGCGACGGTTCGAAAAAGCCGCTTTTGGTCCGCGCGACCGGACCGAGCCTGACCGCGTATGGCGTCGCCGGCGCTTTGACCGACCCCTTCCTCGAGGTGGTGCCGCGCGCGGGCGGCGAGGTGCTGAGCAACGATAATTGGAACGGCGATGCCCAGGTCGACAGCGTGGGCCGTTCGCTGGGCGCGTTTCCGATGGCTTCGTCCACGAGTCTCGATGCGGCGCTTTACACCCAGCTGAGTCCCGGCGGTTATTCGATGAAAGTGACCGGGCGGGCAGGGGCGGGCGTCGCACTGGTGGAAGTGTACGACGCCACCGGTGCTGGATCGTTTACGGCGGCGACGCCGCGACTGAGCAATGTCTCCGCGCGCACGAAAGTCGGCGTCGGTGACGACGTATTGATCGCGGGATTTGTGATTGGAGGCTCTACCTCGAAGCGACTCTTGATCCGCGGCATCGGGCCGAAGCTGGCTTTTTATGGAGTGGGAGGCGTGCTGGCCAATCCGAAGCTCGAGTTGTATCGCACCGTCGATGGCGTTTCGACGAAGTTGGTCGAACATGACGATTGGAGCGGCAGCGAGATTGTAGCCGCGGCGGACTCCGTGGGCGCGTTTCCGCTCGATGCCGGATCGAAAGACGCGGTTCTCATTCAATCGCTTCAGCCCGGAAACTACTCCGTCGTGGTCAGAGGGGTGGACGATACGATCGGCGTGGGCATGGTCGAAGTGTACGAGTTGCCGTAGCCGCTGAGCGCCGAGGTGGAGCCCGATGTCGCCATCGGGTTTGGAAATGTTGGGGCGCTCAAACCAGCCCGACATCGGCCTCCACCTGCGGCCGGCGAACCGATTTCGTCGCAACCCGGTCGAGCCCAACGCGCGACGCAATTGCGAGGCGGTTTCGGTGCCGACTCAGTTGCCAACGACGGCGCACAGGTGTTCAAATGTACACGTATCAAGGTGACGTCATGTCGTATGTCGAACTCCACGCTCGCAGCGCCTTCAGCTTTTTGCGCGGCGCGTCGGATCCCGAGAATATTGCGAAAGCCGCGGGAAAGCTGGCGTTGCCGGCGGTCGCCTTGCTCGATCGCGATGGCGTGTATGGCGCAGGACGTTTTTTCGGGCCCATGCGCGCCAACGGGCTGCGCGCAATCGTGGGCGCGGAAATCACGATGGAAGACGGCGGCGTCGTTCCCTTGCTCGCGCAAAACCGGCAAGGCTATCGAAATCTCTGCCAGCTGATCACCGAAGCGAAGTTGACGCCGCGCAGCGCCGGCGTTGCGGCGGACGCAACGTCGTTGGGGTCGGTCGAAACCCGGGGGCGTTCCACTCCACGGGCTCGCTCGCGGCGTGCGCTCGAACCCGATCCACGCGATCGCAAGCGCCCCTGTTTCGCCACCTGGGATGAGCTGGCGCGTTTTTCGGAGGGCTTGATCGCGCTGACGGGCGATGAGGAGGGTCCGGTGCGCCGGTCGTGGCGCGAGCGCGGACCCGCCGCCGCTGCGGCCGCACTCGATCGGCTTACGGCGGTGTTTGGCGCGGATCGTTTGTACGTGGAGCTTCAGCGTCACCGCGTGCGCGGCGAAGAGCGCGAGGTGGCATTTCTGACGGACCTCGCGGCGGTGCATCGTCTGCCCGTGCTGGCGACTGGTGGCGTGGTTTACGCCACGAAGGGCGCGCGGCCGGTCGCCGATGTATTCACGTGCCTGCGGCGGCACACCACGTTGGATGCGGCTGGCCGCATGTTGTCGATCAACGATGGCCGCCACCTGAAATCGGCGGCGGAGATGCAAACGCTCTTCCGCGATCTGCCCGACGCGCTCGCGAACACGCTGCGGCTTTCCGAGCGGCTGGAGTTCACCTTGCGCGATCTCGGCTACAAATTTCCCGATTATCCCGTGCCCGCCGGTCACTCGATGGAGAGTTATCTCCGCGAACGCGTCTATGACGGCGCACGCGATCGATATGGCGAAATTACGCAGCGGATTCGCGACCAGCTCGAAAAGGAGCTGGCCCTGATCGTGAAGCTCGGATTCTGCGGCTACTTTCTGATCGTCTGGGACGTCTGCAAGTTTTGCCGTGAAAACGGCATTCTGGTGCAAGGCCGCGGCAGCGCGGCGAATAGCCTCGTGTGCTACACGCTCCGCATCACCGCCGTCGATCCCATCAAGTGCCGGCTGCTCTTCGAACGATTCTTGAGCGAGGGCCGGATCGGCGCGGATGGCCATCCATCGTGGCCGGACATCGATCTCGATCTGCCGAGCGGCGATCTGCGCGAGCGTGTGATCCAGCAAGTGTACGAGCGCTACGCACCGCGTGGCGCGGCGATGACGGCGAATGTGATCACCTATCGCGGCCGTAGCACGGTGCGGGAAATCGGCAAGGTGCTTGGGTTCGGCGACGATGCACTCGACCGCTTCTCGAGCTTGTACGCTAACGGGGATTTTCCGCAGACGCTGCAATTGCAGCAGCAACTCGGCATGGCGGGCATCGCCTCACGCCACGCGCGCGCCGAGGCCTTGGCCTCGCTCTACGAGAAAATCCACGGCTTGCCGCGCCATCTCGGGCAGCATTCCGGCGGCATGGTCATTTGCCAAGGACAGCTTTCGTCGGTCGTGCCGTTGGAAAACGCGTCGATGCCGGGCCGGGTCGTTTGCCAATGGGACAAGGACGACTGCGAGGATCTTGGCATCGTCAAAGTCGACTTCCTTGGACTCGGCATGATGGCCGTGCTGCAGGACACCTTCGAGCTGTGTGCGCAGCGCGGTCATCCGATCGAACTCTATCACATTCCGCAGGACGACCCTGAAACGTTCAAAGCCATGTGCGAGGCCGATACCATCGGCGTGTTCCAAATCGAAAGCCGCGCGCAGATGGCGACGCTCCCACGGTTCAAGCCGACGACGTTTTACGATGTGGCGATGCAAGTTGCGATCGTGCGCCCCGGACCGATCGTCGGTAATCTGGCGCATCCGCTCATTCGTCGACGGAGCGCGACAGAGCAACCGGATTGGATCGATTCGAGTGTCGCGGACATCGTGAAGCCCATTTTGGAGCGGACCAGCGGGGTGATTCTCTTTCAGGAACAGATGATCGAGCTCTCGATGAAGCTGGCGAACTTCTCCGGCAGCGAAGCCGAGGAGTTGCGTCGCGCGATGGGTTTCACGCGCAACACCGAGCGGCTCGACGCGGCGCTCGCGAAACTGTGCGCGGCGCTGCGCGCCGCCGGCCGCAACGAGAACGTCGTCAAACGCGTGAGCGAGTCGGCGCTGTCCTTCGCCGCCTACGGTTTTCCCGAATCGCATGCGATCAGCTTCGCGCTGCTCGCTTACGCCAGCACGTGGCTGAAATTACATTTCCCGGCCGAGTTCACCGCCAGCCTCCTGAATAATCAGCCGATGGGATTTTATTCGCCGGCGACGATCCTGCAGGACGGCCGACGGCACCGATTGAAGGTGAAGCCGGTGTGCATCGCGAACTCCGAGTGGAACTGCACGGTGGAGAGCGCGGACACGATTCGCATCGGGTTTCGTTACGTGAAAGGACTGCGCGAGGCTGGCGCGCAGGCCATGCTCGCCACGCGGCACGAGCGCCCATTTGCGTCGCTCGACGATTTTTTGCAGCGCACGCATTTCACCGCGGCGGAACGTCGCGCGCTCGCCGCCGTGGGGGCGTTGAACGTGCTCGCGCCGCATCGGCGCGCCGCCTTGTGGCAAGTCGAAGCCGCGTGGTCGGACGATGAAGCGTTGTTCAAATATTACGCCCCGCCGGAATCGGAGTGTTTGGCCGTGGCCGAAAGTGGCCCGGGCGTCCGGCCCGTGGACGGCGCTCCGCGCCGCCAGCATGGGCGAGACGCCCATGAGACGACACGGGCAAGATGCCCGTGCCACGACCAAGCCACTCCCAACTTGGTTCGTCCTGCAGTCGTTCCCGCGGCTGGGGCCGATGCGTCGCCCTTGGCGCCCATGTCTTTGCCCGAGCGTGTGCGCGCCGACTTCGAAGGGCTGTCGCTGACCGTCGGGACGCATCCGATGGTGCTGGCACGGCCGCGACTGCCGGACGTTTGGCGGGCGAGCGATCTCGTGCTGGCGGACGATGGCGCACGCGTGACCATTGCCGGCGCTGTCATTTGCCGGCAGCGGCCTGGCACGGCGAAAGGTTTCGTTTTCATCAGCCTTGAAGATGAGACCGGCATCGCGAATGCCGTGGTCGTGCCGAAAATTTTCGAGCGCGATCGGCTTATCATCACGCAAGAACCGGCCTTGAAGATTAGCGGCCGGTTGCAGAATCAGGCCGGCGTCATTCACATTCGCGCCGAACGCATCGAGCCGTTGACCGAAGCGAATTTGCCCACGCAAGCCTCGCACGATTTCCGATAGCTACTCGCAGCTTCGGCGTGCCAGAACTCGGACTGTAACCACGAATGGACACGAATGACGAGAGAGGCACAGATTGCTCTTGGAACGCGAACGCCCTCGTCGGCCCTTTTTCGGTAGCGCGCGCGACTCCGTTGCCACCGCCCCCCGCGAAGCGGTCCACACCCCAACTGCCATTTCATTCGTGTTCGTTCGTGTCCATTCGTGGTTCAATGCCTGGAGATGCAGAAAACAAAAAGCCCGACGCGGCTGAGCGTCGGGCTGAAAGTGAACCGAAAGTCGCGAACGATTAGTCCGATGCGGCTTTATCTTTGCGCGCCACTTTGCGCCGCTCGACTTCCTTCAAGATGCGCTTGCGGAGCCGGAGATTCTTCGGCGTGACCTCGACGAATTCGTCGGCGGCGATGTATTCGATCGCGCGCTCGAGCGAGAGCTTCGTGGCGGGCGTCAGGCCGGTGGCGACGCCTTCACCTTGCGAGCGGAAGTTGGTGAGCTTCTTTTCGCGGACGGCATTGACCGCGATGTCTTCGTTGCGCGGGTTTTCGCCGATGATCATGCCCTCGTACACCTGTTCGCCAGGGCTGACGAAGAGCTTGCCGCGCTCTTGGCACATGACCAAGGCGTAGGCGGTCGTCTCGCCCGCTTCCGTCGCGATGAGCGTGCCGGTCACGCGGGTGAGCACTTCGCCGGCATACGGACCATATTCCTTGAACAAGTGGCTCGTGACGCCACGGCCGCTCGTGATGTTCACGACGTCGGTTTCGAGGCCGATCAAGCCGCGGGTTGTGATCGTCGCCTCGATCATGGTGGAGTGCGGATGCTTCTCCATGTTTGTCAGCTGGCCTTTCCGGTTGGCGAGATTCTGCATCACGCCGCCCACGCACTCGTCCGGCACTTCGATCCAGACCGTCTCATACGGCTCGTGGCGTTTTCCCTCGACCATCTTCTCGATCACGGTCGGGCGGGAGACGAGGAACTCGTACCCTTCGCGGCGCATGGTTTCGGCGAGCACGGCGACTTGCATCGCGCCGCGCGCCTTGACGTTGAACACGCCGGCCTTGTCGGAATCGTCGACGCTGATCGAAACGTTGGTCTTCAACTCGCGGAAAAGGCGTTCGCGCAGCTGACGCGACGTCACGAGCTTGCCTTCCTGGCCGACGAGCGGGCCGTCGTTGACGGCGAACTGCATCTCGAGCGTCGGAGGATCGATCTGCGTGAACGGCAACGGGTGCCCGTTCTCGTCCGCGGTGAGGGTGTCGCCGATATCGACGTCTTCGAAGCCCGATAAACCGACGATGTTGCCGGCAACGCCGCCGACCGTGGATTCCTGCGTCGAGAGACCGGTGTATTCGAAGATCTTCGTGATTTTCGAGCGGATCCGTTTTCCGTCCGAGTGGCGGATGGTGAATACTGTGTCGCCCATGTTCGCTTTGCCGCCGAGAATTTTGCCGATGGCAATACGACCGACGTAATCGCTCCAATCGATATTGGACACGAGCATGTGGAACGGCTCCTCGGGCTTCGCGAACGGTGGCGGAATGTGATCGAGGATCGTCTCGAACAGCGGAGTCATGTTCTCCCGCTTGTCGCCGAGATGCTTCATCATGTAGCCATCGCGACCCGATCCGTACACCACCGGCGCGTCGAATTGTTCTTCGGTCGCGTTGAGCTCCATCAGCAGCTCGAGCACCTTGTCGTACATCTTCGCGGGCTCGGCGTTGTCACGGTCGATCTTGTTGATGACGATGATGACCTTGAGACCGTGCTGCAGCGCCTTGCGGAGCACGAAGCGGGTCTGCGCTTGCGGGCCGTCGTAGGCATCGACCACGAGCAATACGCCGTCGACCATGCGCAACGCGCGCTCTACTTCGCCGCCGAAGTCGGCGTGTCCGGGCGTGTCGACGATGTTGATGATCTTGTCCTTCCAGTGAACGGACGTGTTCTTCGCCTTGATCGTGATGCCCTTTTCCTTTTCGAGGTCCATCGAGTCCATGGCGCGCTCCTCGACGTGCTGATTGGCGCGAAAAACTCCGCCCTCCTTGAGGAGCTTATCGACGAGGGTGGTCTTCCCGTGGTCGACGTGGGCGATGATGGCGATATTACGGATACTCTGGTTCATTGAACGGGCGTACGGAACGTGGAAAAAGAGGCCCAACGTGCCGCCCGCGCCTGGCGAAAGCAAGGCCTAAGGCAGCAGCACGACGGCAAGCAGGGGCGCTGACAACTTTATGAGCGGCACGGGCGTCCCGCCCATGCCCGAACACGGGCAAGATGCCCGTGCCACTCCGACGCTACGAATCGATCACGATCACGAGCCCGATTGAAACGCGCTGGGGACGCCTTACGGCACGAACTTCCGCTCTTTGAGCCAGTAAACGAGATCGTCGCCCCACGGCGGGGCGGGCTTGCCGGGACGGCCAAAGCCGAGGCCGTGTCCGCCTTTTTCGTAGATGTGCAGAGAGAACGGTACACCGGCCTTCCGCAGCGCGCTCACAAATAACAGCGAGTTTTCGATCGGCACCGTCTTGTCCTCGTAGGTGCTCCATACGAAACACGGCGGCGTTTGCGCCGTCACGTTTTGCTCGGCCGACAATTCTTTGACCAATTCCGCCGGAGCGTCCTTGCCCAGAAGGTTGGTCCGCGAGCCGGTGTGCGTGAACTCGCCCATCGTGATCACGGGATAGCACAGGATTCCAAGATCGGGGCGGGAGCTTTCGCGATCGATGGCGTCGGCGGCATCCGCTTTGCCCGCGTCGAACTTCGTGACGAGGGTCGCCGCGAGGTGGCCCCCCGCCGACGAGCCGATTACGCCGACGCGTGCGGGGTCGAGCCCGTCACGTTTGGCAAACGCTCTCACCATCCGCAATCCGCGCGCGGCATCTTGGAGCATGACGGGGTGATGATACGCTGGCCCCAGCCGATATTTCAGCACGTAGGCCGTGACGCCATGGGCGACGAACCACTCGGCGTAACCTTTGCCTTCGTGCTCGGCGAGATGCCCGTAACCGCCGCCCGGCAAAATGAGAATCGAGGCGCCATTCCGTGCCACGGCTTCCGGCAAATAAGCGGTGAGGGTCGGAATATCTTCCGGTTTCTGTCCGAGCGCGCCAGGAGCATCTCCAGACCAGAGGCGAATTGCGGTGGCCGTTGTCGCCGCAGGAGTCGCGGTCGATTCTTCGCCGTGCATCACCGCCGAGACACAAGGCAAGAGTGGCATCGCTAACGTCGCCGCGCGGAAGAGGGTCGAAAGGGAACGCATGTCACATTTGTTGCGGCGATTTCGTTCCGCCGCAAGGCGGAGAATAGCCGCCGGTTCGCCACGCGCCGGGAACCCGGCCCTCCGAAAACGAAAAGGCTCCGGAAGTTTTGAGGCTTCCGGAGCCAATTTGTGGGAGTGGGCGTTCGCCACGCGCTCTTTCCCGACGGCACACGCTTGGGCGCTCTCGCTTTCGCGGGCGGTGTGCTTCCCGACGCCACTCTCCGCGGCATGCGGATGTCTCGGTCTCATGGCGGGACCGTCCTGACCGTTGCCGGTCGGGATCTATCGAGTGAGGCCTCTTCGCCCGGTTCGGACGCTTCCTGCCGGAAGCGGCTCGCCGGACGTGGTGCAGACACGACTGCAACTTTCATTTCGCGTCGGCACCGTGACCGCGAGGACGGCGCCGGCTTGTGGCCGGCCGTTTGCCCCGCGTTACGGGTCTGACCTCTTACCTCTCAGATTGCTTTCGCCGATTGCAGCGGAGCGAACTCGCTTTACGAGTCCCCTCCAGTGAGGAGATTTCACAGACTTTGCCAGGTCTGCTTCCTCCCCGTAGCCACGGCTCCCTTGCGCGTCCCGCTCGTGCGGCGAGCTGGACCTTTCGGCGGGGTTGTCCCGCCAGGAATCGCGGCTGCGTTCTGGTCTGCGCAGTAGCAATCTAAACCCTCTGGGGTAACTGCGTCGGCGCACGGGTCGAAACGCCCCGTGGGCCTGACTCGGCTCGTACGCGGTTTCTGATCGCGCCTTGCCGCTCAGTTCCTGATCGTGTGTGAGCTGACCGGACACGACTCCGGCCAGAGGAACTGGTGATATATGCCTCGATCGCGCAATGCGCGCCGAGGGGAAGGCGACACCAGCTGTCGCCAGCCATTCCCCGGTTGCCCGGGATCATCCCAGCCGTGCTTTCGGCGACCATTTCAGACCGCCGCGCTACGACTGTTCTATCAAGGAACAGGTGGGACAGTGCCGGGGCGGATCTCGATTTGAAGCTTTTGTTCTCAACAACTTCTTCACCGCCAACATCGGTGAATATTTTGCGAACAAAGTGTCTCACGGGTTATTCACACCAGGTCGTTTCCCAAGGGGGACGCCGAGAGAGTCCGCGTAACGGCATCAGGAGCTCCGCGGGGAGGCGGTAAACCGGCCGGCAATTCAGCCTTGACGGAGGCGGAACCGGGCTGTCCCCTAGCCGGTTTTCAACGGAGCATCTCCAAGCCCATGCGCGACGATTACATCAAAGAAGCCCTCAAATCGATCACCGATCCCAATGTGCTGATCAACGTGGTCTCCCGCCGCGTGAAACAGTTGAAGCGCGGCAACCGGCCGCTCGTCGAGTCGCTCGAGAAGCTGTCGCCCGAGGATATCGCCCTGCGCGAAATCATCGAGGGCAAGATCAGTTACGAGGCGGGCGCGAGCTGAGCTCGGCACCCGCGCCATCCAAGACGAATCGCCAACCGGCCGATTCGCCAAGCGACAAGGGGCGCGAAATTATTAGGGCGGCACCGCATTGTCGGCGCCGCCTTTTTCATGTACACGTAATCGCACTGTTATGGCCGCGGCGAAAAAAGAAGAGAAGCGCTACACGGAGATCCGCAATGCGAAGGCGGGGCGCGACTATGTCATCGACGAACGTTTCGAGGCGGGCATTCAGCTGCGCGGCACGGAGGTGAAGGCGATTCGCGGCGGCAAAGCGCAGATCAGCGACGCATTCGGCCGGATCGAAAAGGGCGAAGCGTGGCTGCACAACGCGCACATCGAGCAGTACGCGTTCGGCAACATTCATAATCACGACGCGAAGCGGATCCGAAAGCTGCTGCTGCATCGCCGTCATATCGACAAAATCCAACATGCCCTCGAAGCCGGCGGGCGCGCCCTGGTGCCGCTGCGAATGTATTTCAAAGACGCGCTCGTGAAGGTCGAGGTCGCGCTGTGCACCGGCAAGAAGCAGTTCGACCGTCGCGACGACTTAAAGAAGCGCGTCGAATTGCGCGAAGCGCAGCAAGCGCTGAAACAGCGGCGCGGGTGACGGGATTTCGATTTGGATCGCGGAGGAAGATTGCGGAGTGGGGAATGCGGAATGTGGAGCGCGCAATCGGCTTCGGCGCACAGTGGCGCGGGCTGCGGTAAACCATAATCCTCGCTGCGCCATGCAGGTTCCCGCGATCCGTAATCCGAAATCCCCAATCCAAAATCGAAAATCTACATCAGTGTCGCGTTAGCGCGGCGTTCAGGTGCTGGAACGTCGTCGGGCCATACCCGCAGGATTTCGCTCGCGAGCACGCGCCAGCCAAACGGTTTTGCCAAGAAACCCTTCATGCGCTCGAGTGCGCGAATTTGATCTTCTGCCGCCGACAAATTGTGACCGGTGATGAGCACAAAGGCTGCGTTCGGTGCGAGGGCCGACGCGAGCCGCATGAACTCCAGGCCGTTGAGTTGCGGCATGTAGTAATCCGTCACCACCACCGCCGGTTTTAGCGTCGGCAACGCATTCAGCGCGTCCAGGGGCCGGGTAAAAGTCGTCACCTTACAATCGAGATTCTCCTCGAGCATCTGTGACATCAAATCCGTGTAGGATTTCTCGTCGTCCACCAGGACAATGGACTTGGATAGGGCGGCGTTCACGGACAAGCGGCGCGGCAAAAATTGGTGACCGCCGACCGGGTTGGCAATCGCGACCTGCGGCTTGATTAACAAAGGATCGTAAAGAGCATCGCTCGATATGCTGCATGTCGTCCTTTTCCAGCCAGAGATCGCGCCCAACACCGGAAACGTGGGCCGGATGTGCGCCTACACCGGCTCGAGGTTGCATTTGATCCATCCGTTGGGCTTCGTGATCAATGACCGCAATCTGCGCCGCGCCGGCATGGATTACTGGCGTTCGCTCGATGTGCACGAACACGCGAATTGGGAAGCATTTCGCGCGAGTCCCTCGGCGCCGAAGCGGATGTGGCTCTTCACGACCAAAAGCCAGCGATCCTATTGGGACGTTACGTATGGCGACGGCGACGGACTAGTCTTTGGCAACGAAGGCTCGGGCGCGCCGGATTGGCTGCACGAGGAATTGCGCGACTGGCGCGTTACGATTCCCCAAGCGAGTTCGGCGCTCCGATCGCTCAATCTCGCGACGGCCGCCGGCGTCGCGACGTACGAAGCGTTTCGCCAGCTGACGCACGTGCGTCGGTGACGGTCTTCCGGCCGAGAGCGAGGGCGTTAAATCACGCGCAAGCGGGCGGGCGAGTCATTCGGTCCGGGCTGGTTTCGCCGGGCGCAACTCCGATTTCATCTCCGGTAACTTCTCGTCGAAGTGCAATGTGTCGAGCGAGGGAGCCGGCTTCGCGGGCGTCGACGGCGGGCGCGGACTCGGTTCACGCGGCTGGCGGGATGAACTCGGCAGCGCTTTCCATCTATGGCCCTCGGGTGCGATGCCGGGTTGCGAAAGCAGGTACGGTCCGGACAGCAGCAGCGGGGTGGCTGTGCGGCTGGCCGTTTTTTGAAACGTCCATCGGCCGTTGGCCGGCGCGACGGTTGCGGGGGAGAGCAGGCGCTCGTACTGGAAGAAAGGATCGTTATCCGACGGCTGAAGATTCGCCGCCCAGAGCGGAATCGCCGAAAACGCGGCGAACAACCAACGGCTCGTGAAGCAGCGCATGGGCATAAGAGTGCAGTAACCTAATCTAAGTTCCAAGGGCGATGTTTAGCCCGTGAGGTCCCCAGCCGATGTCGTGCCCCCGGGAACGACCTGCGCCGGTCCGGTCTATGATGGGCACCGCGTACGCGGTTGTTTATGGCCACGTCTTCCACCAAACGTAAGTCGAAGCCTCCGCCGCGCGCCGGGGTGCGAAGCCGACTGAGTCGTTACACGGCCAAACGCAATCTGGAGATCAGCGGCGAACCCGGCGGCGGAACCGTGGCACCGCAAGTCGGCGCCGTGCGGCGTTTCGTCATCCAAAAGCACGATGCGACGCGGCTGCATTACGACTTCCGTCTCGAGATGGACGGAGTTTATCGCTCGTGGGCGGTGCCCAAGGGGCTGCCGGCCGAGCCGGGCGCACGGAGCTTGGCCGTGGAGGTGGAAGACCACCCGCTCGAGTATGGGTCGTTCGAGGGCGTGATTCCGTCGGGAAATTATGGCGCGGGAATGGTCATGTTATGGGACCGCGGACATTACACGGTCTCAGGCGTCGCGCCCGAAGTCGCGTACAAGCAGGGCAAGATTCATCTCGCGCTGGCGGGACAAAAGTCGGTCGGAGAGTGGACGCTCGTGCGCATGCATCCGCGACCTGGCGACAAACACACCAATTGGCTGCTGATCAAAAACAACGCGCCGGAGCATCGCGCACCGGTCGTTGGTGCAGCGCGCGATTTGTCGGTCGTCAGCGGACGCTCGCTGGATGAAATCGCGAGCGGCGAGCCGGCGGCGGCGGCAAAGCGGGCGGCGAGGGCGACACCGCCGAAAAAGAGCGGCGCACGCGTGTCGCGCCCTGCTGCGCAGAAGAACGAGCGAGCGCCCCGGGCAGCGACGTTGGCGCCGGCCGCGTTCATTCCGCCGATGAAGGCGCTCAGCGTCGACGAGGTGCCGAAAGGAAAATGGCGGCTCGAGATCAAGCTCGATGGCTATCGCGCCGTTGCGGTCATCAACGATGGCGAGATCGACCTTTGGTCGCGCAATCACAAGCCGCTGACCGCCGATTACCCGGAGGTCGTGGCCGCCTTGAGAAAAATTCCGTGCCGCAACGCCGTGATCGACGGAGAAATCGTCGCCCTCGATGACCAGGGTCGGTCCCGCTTCCAACTCTTGCAAAACCGCGGGGCGAATTCGCGTCCGCCGCTGGTGTATTACGTCTTCGACCTCTTACATCACGATGGTCGTTCGCTCGTCCAGGCTCCGATCGAAGAGCGGCAGATGGCGCTCGAAGTCTTGGTCGGCAAGGGATCGGACGCGCTGCGTTTTTCGCCCGTCTTTGAGATGGCGCCGGAGAAGCTCCTGGCGGAAGTGCGCAAACAATCGCTCGAAGGTATCATCGCCAAGGCGCCGGCCTCGCCCTACGAGCCAGACCGTCGCTCCGGGCTGTGGCTGAAGTGCAAAGTCCACGGCGAGCAGGAATTCGTGATCGGCGGATTTACCCCGCCGAAAAACAGTCGGCCGCATTTTGGCGCCTTGCTCGTCGGCTATTACGAGCGCGGCCAATTGATGTACGCCGGCAAGGTAGGGAGCGGCTTCAATACTGCGCGCCTGGGTTCGCTGCACGCGGAGTTCATGAAACGGCGCACCGACGAATGTCCGTTCGCGAATTTGCCTTCGCCGAAACGATCGCGCTTTGGCGGTGGGATGACGAAATCGATGATGAAGGCCGTCACGTGGATAAAGCCCGAGCTCGTCGCGCAGATTCGGTTCACCGAATGGACCGAAGAAGGTTCCCTTCGTCATCCCGTCTTTCTTGGCCTGCGGGACGATAAAAAGGCGAAAGACGTCGTACGCGAAGCGGGAGGAAAGACCAAAGATTGACTCCCGCCGGAGCGCGCTATTCGCCGCTCACCGTTTCCATGCCCTCCGTTGAACCGCTCATTATTGTCGATCTGCAACAGGCATTTCAGGTGCCGCCGAAACTCGTGACGGCAATTCGTCGTTACGCGCGGCGCTTCGAGCTTCGCGTATTCACCCGTTTCCTGAATCCCGAAGGCTCGCATTTTCGGACGCTCTTAGGCATGGACTCGTGCGCGCCGGGATCCCCCGACCTCAGGCTGCGCATCCCGCCGGAAAAGGGGGATCTCGTGCTGACCAAGCAAGGGTACGGTCTCACGGTAAGCCACATCGCGCGCTTGAAACGCCTCGGCGTAACGCGGGCGACGGTCTGCGGCATCGAGACCGACGCCTGCGTCCTCGGCGTGATGTTCTCGCTCATCGATGCCGGGATCGATTGTCGCGTGAAGCCCGATCTCTGCTGGAGTTCGACGGGCCTCCACCGCGAAGGCTTGAAGATCATCAAAACCCAATTTCCACCCCCGAAGCGCGGGTGAAAGAGTCGCCCCGCGAATGGCGCGAATTTCACGAATGAACCGCCGTGGACGACAGGGTGGAAAGGTAGGGGCCGATCTCCGAGCGGCCCGTCGGGAGGTGCGCGTCGGATCGGCCCGCCCGAACCTCGGGCCCTACCTCGATAATTCGCGTGGATCGCGCGATTCGCGGGCCCGCTGAATTTTCTCAGCGCGGCAACTTCTGCTTCAGCTTCAGCACGGGCTCGAAGAGGTCGCCGTGTTTTTTCACGCGAGCTCTCACATCGTCGGGCGAGAAACGGAATGCTTCGGGGTTACCCTTTTTCCACAGCTTCTCGAGTTCCGGCCAACTGAGCGGGGTCGAAACTTGCGGCCGAGGCGTCGCCCGCAGCGAATACACGCAGACGGTCGTCTTGTGTTCGTCGTTTTGGCTCCAATCGATCAGTACCTTTTTTTTGCGGAGCGATTTCAGCATGTTCGTCACCACGGCATCCGGGTGTTCGCTCGCAATGGCATCGGCGATCTGGCGCGAGGCGGTCTTCGTGTCGTCGAAGGACGCGCTCGTATTGAGCGGCACGTAGAGCTGAATGCCCTTCGAACCGGACGTTTTCGGAAAGGACTGCAATTTGAGCGCGTCGAATTTCGCGCGGAGCCACAGCGCGACTTGGCAGCACTGGATGTAGTTCGCGCCTTCGCCGGGATCGAGGTCGAAGACCATCATCGTCGGGCGTTCGACTTTGGGCGCGCGCGCCAATGACGTGTGCAGTTCGAGGTCGGCCAGATTTCCCATCCAGACGAGGCTCGCGAGATTGTTGACGACGCAGAACTGCATCATTCCGCCGCGCCGCTCGGACATCACGTCGGCGGTGTTGACCCAGTCCGGACGGTAGCGCGGGCATTGTTTTTCGTAGAAGAAGAACTGTCCGACGCCCTCCGGGTAGCGCTTCATCGTGATCGGCCGATCCTTCAAATGCGGCAGCAGGACCGGACTGATGTCGATGAAGTACCGGATGACGTCGCCCTTCGTGAACCCCGTCTCGGGATATAGCACCTTCTCGAGATTCGAGACGGTGAGAACGTGATCCCCGATTTCAAGCTGCGAGGTTTTGCGCGTCATGACGTACAGTCGACAGCAGCCCGCGCGCGCGGTGCGCCGCCGACCTCAACGCGCCGGCGATTTGGCGCGGGCTCCGTAAGCCAAACGATTTGCCGGCCGTGGCGATCGGCCCGACCGGCCTTCGCTTCACTTCCGCGAACGAGAAGACTTGGACTTCGCGCGACCTTTGGTGGCCGTGCTCTTTCGACCCGACGATTTTTTCTTACCGCCGCCGCTCGTCTTGTTGACGGTGCGCCACGCTCTCTCTTCCGCCTTCTTTTTGCCGACGCCGCGCTTCTCGTAGCTTTTCTCGATGTGCGCTGCTTGTCGTTTCTGTTTGCTGGTGTAGCTGCTCTTGCTTCCTCGTGCCATGGTGGGGTGGGGGATTAAGTTTCGGTTACGACGAAACAGACATCGTCCGCGAAACGAAGCGTGAGTTCCACGGCAACAAAGGGTAAGCGTAACGGGGCAGACCGCCGTTAGAGCGCTGTCCGTCGTTCAAGCTGCTCTCCTGGATCCGCGTCGATGCGTGAGATCCGCCGAGGTCTGATCGCCCAAGCCCGCGGCACCGCTGCCGATGCGGAACTATGAGCTGAGCTACGCCTTCTTCCGCGTGAAGCGGTGAACGAAGACGTAATAGATCGCGCCCAGCACGGCCAACGCGCCGATCAGCCAAATGGCGATGCGGTGCAGCTCTCCCTTCATCAACGCTTCGTCTTGGCCGGCCTTTACGCCCACCCAGCAAAGCACCGCGGTCCAAATCGCCGAGCCGATCAGCGTGTAGATCGAGTACGTCACGTAGTTCATTTTCACGATGCCCGCGGGAATGCCGATCAAGTGGCGGACGACCGGCAGCAGGCGTGAGGCGAAAATGCCGAAGCTGCCAAACTGCGCTGCCCAGGCTTCCGCCATTTGGACTTTCTCCGGCGAAATTCGAACATACTTGCCGTATGCCATGACGAAGGGACGCCCCGCCACCCGCGACACCCAATACATTACCGTCGCGCCCACCCACGAGCCGATCGCCCCCGCGATGATGATGCCGGTGATCGACATGTTGCCCGAGCGCTGTGCGATGATGACGGCGGGCGGAATGATCAATTCGCTCGGCAACGGCACGATCGAGCTCTCGATCGCCATCAGCAGCGCGACCAGCCAATAGCCACCGGATTCCAGGGACTGGCTGTACCAGTCAAAGAGGGGTTTGAAGAAGTCGTGCATCGCGGAAAATGAGCGAAAAAAAGGCAGGCAGCGTTGGCTGCCTGCCCCAAAGGGGATCTAGCGAAATCAAACGTCCGGCTTGGTCTTCTTCAGCCCTACGATGCGGTCGCCGGCCTTCCATTGGCCGCGCTTCTTGAGCAGGTCGACGCGTTCGAAGCGCTTGAGGACGTTGCGTTTAACGACGAGGCCCGAGGAGCCTTGGAGGCTTTTGTGCTGTGACATGGTGATTAAAAGAGATGAGGATCGAGGGAGGAAGAGGAAGCGGGAAAAGGGCAGGAGGGGCGGGTACATGGTCCCTAGACACCTCGTTTCCTAGTCAACGCATCGGCTCAAAGAGGCGGAGTGGTAGAGTTCGCCGCCGCCCAAGACAAGTACTTTTCTCCTACGCGGTCAGCCCGAACCGCGATCCACTCGGGCGTCTCGTAGGGGTGCAACGCAAGCACCTGCTCCTCAAGCGCCGCGAGATGGGACGGCAGAACCTTGAACGTGAGTCGAAACTCCTGGTCACGGGCGTCACGACCCTGCCACCGATAATGCGACACGATGGGTCCCTCGATTTGCACGCAGACTGCCAAGTTCTTCGCCACGGTTTCAGCGGCGATACGGTCCGCATCGGCTTGGGTGGCTACGGTTGTCCAGGCGAGAAACATGGCCGTGACATGGCCGCGAAACGCTTGCGGTGCAACTGCGCTTCAGCGTCGCGTGCGGCCGGAAGTTCGACGTTGAAGCTTCGTGCGTCGCCGTTCGATGTTCTTCGTTTCTCTCGCATGCCTTCGCCCCGCGAACTTCCCATCTATGAGCTCGAGTCGTCCGTGGTGACGTCGTTGCGGGCTCAAGGCAGGTTGATCGTCCAGGCGCCGACGGGTTCGGGCAAGTCGACGCAAATCCCGCAAATGTTGTGGCGTCACGGTTTGCTCGGCGAGAAAGGCGAAGTCGTGGTCCTTCAGCCGCGACGTCTCGCCGCCCGCTTGCTCGCAAAACGCGTGGCCGAAGAAGCCGGCACGAATTTGGGTGAAGGCGTCGGCTACCAAATCCGGCTGGAATCGCGCATCAGCGAACGCACGCGCATCCGCTTCGTCACCGAGGGCATTCTCCTGCGCCAAATGTCCTTCGATTCGACGCTCCGTGGCGTCAGCGCCATCGTTTTCGACGAGTTTCACGAACGGCATCTGTACGGAGACATCTCGCTCGCGCGGGCAGTCCAAATTCAGCAGACGATTCGGCCTGACCTGAAGCTGATCGTGATGTCGGCCACCCTCGATACGGGCGCGCTGAAAACCTATCTCGCGCCGTGCGACGTGCTGCTGTCCCAAGGCCGCAGCTTTCCGGTGCGGATCGAGTACTTGCCGAAGCGCGTCGATTTCGACCAGGAGCCGGTCTGGGACGTCGCCGCCCGCGAATGTGAACGCGTGGCCGCGGCGAGTGGGGGTGACATGCTGGTCTTCATGCCCGGGGCCTACGAGATCAGTCGCACCGTGCAGGCGATCCAAGGTTCGCGCGCGCTCCGGGACTTCGTGGTTTTTCCACTGCACGGGGAGTTGCCGCCGGAACAACAAGACCGAGCTGTCGCGCGCTACGACGGTCGAAAAATCATCGTTTCGACCAATGTTGCCGAGACCTCGCTGACGATCGAAGGCGTGACGACGGTGATCGATTGCGGACTCGCGCGGATCGCGCGTTTCGATCCGAACCGCGGCATCAATACGCTTTTGATCGAGAAGATCTCCGCCGCGAGCGCCGACCAGCGTGCCGGCCGCGCGGGCCGTACGGCGCCCGGCGTGTGCGTGCGCTTGTGGACGGAGGCGGAGCATGCGAAGCGTCCGCTCCAAGAATTGCCGGAGGTGAAGCGGCTCGATTTGTCCGAAGTTGTGCTGACGCTGAAGGCGAGCGGCATCGACGACGTGTTCAGCTTCCC